>SKFS01000097.1 GCA_007117885.1 Candidatus Izemoplasma sp. | reverse complement strand
TAACACTATATTTACTTTTCAAATAGTTCTTACTTATGCTATAAACAACGTAAATATGTGAACGCATCAAATGTCCGACCTCATTAAACCATAGACCAGTTCATATCGAAGAAGTAGGCGTACCCAAATCGTGGTTAAAATCGTTGAGTTGGGTGGAAATCATGATTGTTCAATGGCATAATCATTAAACATGAAGAATAAGAGGAGCGAGAAAATGAAAGAATTACACGCAGCAAAATCGATGCTTTGGATTGTTTTAATGCTTAGTATCGTACTACTCGTATTTTTATAGCGATGAGAGAATAGCAACTAGCGATCATTATTTCTGCCGAACTACTTGTAGCGATCTTTTTTATTTTAGTTGTTCAAGGGCTCTATACTATCGCAAAGAACCAACACGAAATTATGGTCCATCTCGAACTCGTTGATGGTGAACTGGTCCCTGAAGAAGAGGTCAAGGATAAGCGATACCAACCCACACTTGATGATCAAGAAGCGCAACAGTCTAAACACTATATTGATGAAGTGTTTTATGTCGAATCTATTGATAAAACGGTGATAGTACTTGAGGAAGTCAAAAAAGGGACATATCTTTGTAAAGATACCGATTCTGAAACGAAGTATACTTTAGACAAAAGTCAATTTTTATTATGATAGAAAGGCTCATTTGAGCCTTTTATTTTGCGATTGAGAAATGCTTAGAGAATAGCGTTTACAAGGTGATAAATACCGGGTATGGTGGTAAAATAATGATAAACCACAGCGTGCTAAAAGGAAGGACGAGCAATGATTGTTCTTTATGAGAAATCAAAGAAGTGCTTATGTCAGTTCTACCTGTTTTCGTGATGGTATTATTGATTCGTTTTATTTTTGTGTCCAGGCCAGTCTATTTAGTGATGTGTTTCATCATCGGAATAGGACTCATTATGATGGAGTTGACATTCTTTTAGTGGTTGTTGATTTCTGCACTGATCTATTTGGTTCGTACATCGGTGAACGTGTTGTTAAAATGAGTAAACTTTGGATCACATAGTTGCTGGTTAGTTTTTGGTTTTGTCATTAATGTTGATGGAACTAAATTTATTCCATGTAAAGAGCATAAGGCTGGTGCTAAGGACAGGGTTTAATTTGAAAAAGCTCTAGATATTTTTTGTGCTTAGGATTTGCGTTAAGAGACAATAGGTAAAGCACTTTCTATCAAATATATACGAAACAGAGGGCAAGGCTTTTTAGACACGAGATATGAGGAAAAGCATAGTTGCAAAGGAGAATAGGATGGATCAAAAAAGGACAGTCAAAAAAAGAAGTTTCTTAAAGGATGTCTTAATGTGCTCTTTGGGTGCTTACGGGGGTCCTGAAGCGCATTATGGAGTTTTTACCCACCAAATGGTTGAAAAGAAAGCGTACTTAAGTGAACAAGAGCTTGCTGAGCTTATCGCATTGACGGCTCTTTTGCCTGGCCCAAGCAGCTCTCAAACGATTGTCTCAATCGGCTATAAACACGGAGGACCGTGGTTAGCCTTTTTAACTATGTTAGTGTGGTCGGTCCCTGTTTTAGCGATTATGACGCTTTTGTCTTTTTCTGAAGCGATGCTTAGTTTTTTTAATCTATCCATGGATGTTTTACGGTTCATTGGGCCAATGGCCATTGGATTCATTATGATAGCCTTAACCCGTCTTGGCAGTAAAATTTTAGTTAATCGCTTGAATCAAGGCTTATTTTTAGGCAGTGCAGTCTTCGCGTATTTCTTGCGATTTATCTGGATGTTTCCTTTGCTACTTTTGCTTGGCGGTGTCTTTGCCTTGCTCAAATCTAAAGACAAGCCGCTTTGGACAAAAGTCACCGTAAAACCCCAGTGGGGTTATTTAGTCATTTTCTTTGTTTTAGCGTTAGGGACAGTGTTTTTAGCACGGATGAATGATTTTATTGTGTTTACCTTGTTTGAACACTTCTATCGTTATGGTTACTTAGTAATAGGTGGAGGGCAGGTACTTGTCCCTTATATGTATCAAGGTTTAGTTGAGATATTATCTTACCTTAGTCATGAACAGTTTGTTACAGGTTATGGATTGGTTCAGGGATTACCAGGACCGATGTTTAGTTTTAGTGCTTACGCAGGAGGGATTGCAGCAAAAGATCAAGGGACATTTGTACAACTGGTGGCGGCGATTGTGAGTGGGATTGCGATTTTTTTACCCGGATTGTTGTTGATATATTTTGTTTACCCTATGTGGGAAAAGTTAAAAGTTATCAAAGGGTTAAAGGTTGCCTTAAAAGGTGTGACGGCGGTTGCTTGTGGACTTATTTTAGCCACTGCGATTGTTTTGGTTCAAAGCACAGATTGGTCACTTGCTTCGATGATGATAACGGGTATGACATTTATTGTGTTGTTGACGAAGAGAGTGCCTGCACCAATCATTGTAGTTTTTACGCTTATTTTAGGTTTCATCATCTAAAACATTCTAAGGGCGATTTAGATTAGGTGTTTTGATACATCGTAAATATTAAGAAAGTATTAAAATAAATCAAATGTATTGACAAGCTGCTATGGTTTTGCAGTTAGTTATACTGGAATCACGGTGTCTGTTCGACGCCTTGGTTATAGGATTATAACCTGAAATACCAGTTTGACTGGTATTTTTTTGTCTAAATTAATGAGTTAATCAACGCATTCGGAGGGAGTTTTATAAAACTAACCATTACTTATTTGTAATTTGCTTCAAAAAAGCATAAAATAGTAGGTGTACAGTAAACAATAGTTTAGGTGGTACTTGGAAAGAAGGGATGCTTATGGCGTTGTTTCGATATACACTTGTTCGTTTTTTTTGGATGGCGTTAGGACTGTTTTTTGTGATTACTTTAGTGTTTATTGCAACGCGTGTGGCGCATATTAATGTTTGGTTTGTACACTTAGAGTTTCCTGATACCATTTATTTTGTTTGGGATGAGTACGTAGTTTTTGTGAAAAACATTGTGACGCGTTGGGACTGGGGATCGATTCGTGGTGAACCGGTTTGGGATACGCTTTTAGAAAATGCACCGATTACTTTAAAACTTAATTTTATTGCTTTACTGGTCTATTTACCAAGCGGGATTTTGATTGGAGTCATGTGTGCTTTATACCAAAATTCCTTGTTTGATAAGATTGTCAGTGGGGTATTATTAGTGTTAGGTTCAATACCTAGTTTTATTTGGATTTTCGTTTTTATTTTATTTTTCGGCTATACAATCAGTATTTTACCACCCCAACCCCCCTCAGTTGAAACGCCATTATACTGGCGAATAGCTGGTTGGATTATGCCGGTTACCGCATTAGCGTTGGCCCCAATTGCTAAGTTTGCAGGAATGATGAGAAATGAACTGATTGAGAATAAGTTTGCTGATTATCAGCTTTTACTTCGCACGAAAGGATTGTCAAAACGGCAAGTGTTGTTTCGACACACCATTCGTGATTCTTTGGTTCCTGTGATGCCTGAGATAGCGCCGACGTTTGTTTTTGTTATTGTGGGTTCATTCTTTGTTGAAAAGATTTACAATATGCAAGGCACTGCGACATTACTCTTTGATTCTATGTTTCAACTTGGTTTTGGGTTTTACTATGTTGTCATCCATTCACCAATGGTGGTGATGATTTGTACGTTTTACTCGGCGTTAACGTTTCTCTTTATATTTTTAATGGATATTACCTATGCAATTGTTGATCCACGCATGCGTGTTGGAAAAACGAAGTGATGGTATTAATGGCGATCTAGTTTGTTTTGTAAATATAAAAATGAAGCAATACATGGAAGTATAGTTGTATCTTTTTTTCACCAAAGATGGCAACAGCAGTGGTAGACCTTTAGGATTAAATCATCTTGGTTAAGACAGCAAAATAACGATAACCTAGCAATGCATAGTCTAGCCAAATTTCACATATAACCCTTCTAATGTTACAATGAGATATGTAATGACCACGTTTTTATTAGGAGAGTTCAATGCTTTACTTTATTGCTTTAGGAATCTTGTTTCTCATTGCAACCTATGTCTTTTATCGCATTCATCTTTTAGATATTTATCTCTTAGCCGTCGGGGTTGCATCCTTAGTTATGGCGTTTATGATTGGGGTATGGTTTGGCGACGGTATTTTCGGAGTAATTTTCTTTATTGTCGGGATAGTTCTTATTGTTAGTATGCTTTGGTATCGAAGTAAACAGGCGTTTTAATCCCAAAACAGTCAAAACGAAACATGGGGCTTTCACATGTTTCGTTTTTTATTGCAATCAAAGCATTGATAATCCATCAAAAAACGAATCAAAACTGCTATAATATGATTATACATAATGAAAAAAAGTGATAGGAGTTGACTCTATGCCTTTAACTGCTGGAATTATCGGTTTACCTAATGTTGGTAAATCAACTCTATACAACGCCTTAACAAAAGGGCAAGCACTTATCGCCAATTATGCTTTTACGACGATTGAACCCAATGTCGGGAACGTCATTGTGCCCGACGAGCGACTCGCTGTATTAGAAACCCTTTTTACACCGAATAAAGTCACACCTACAAGTATTGAAGTGACCGATATTGCTGGGCTTGTCAAAGGGGCTCATCAAGGAGAAGGGTTAGGCAATCAGTTTCTTTCTCATATACGTAATGTCGATGCAGTGTTACATGTTGTGAGAGTTTTTGAGGATGATCAAGTGACCCACGTTGAGGGTTCAATTAATGCGATTCGTGATATTGAGAACATTGAAACGGAACTTATTTTAGCGGATTTAGCGTTGATCGAAAAACGCTTACCGAAGATTGAAAAGAAAGCGATTCTTAATGTTGATGCGGACCTATCAAAAGAATTTAATCTATTAAAGTTGCTTGAAGAGACGTTAAACCAAGGGAAACCATTGCGTTCACTTAAACTCAATGCGTTTGAGTTAAACCTGATCCAACCCTATGGCTTTTTAACCTTAAAACCGATGATGTTTGTCTTAAATATTAGTGAAAATGCCATTGCGAATGACTCGGACCAAGAAGTCATCGCTAAGGTCATTGAGTATGCTGAAAGAAATGGCGATCATGTGATGACCATTTGTGCGGATTTAGAAGCCATGATGGCTGAACTTGATGATGAAGAGAAAGCTTTATATATTGAAACTTTAGAACTAAATGAATCAGGAATAGCCAAACTTATTCGGGCGATTTATGAACGACTAGGACTCGAAACGTTTTTTACAACTGAAAACCAACAACTACGGGCTTGGACGTTCAAAAAAGGCGCTAATGCACAAGAATGTGCAGGGATTATTCACAGTGATTTTGCCCGAGGATTTATTCGTGCAGAGGTCATTCACTACGACGAACTCATCGCTTGTGGTCAGTACCATGAAGCAAAAAAGCTTGGCAAGGTACGATCAGAAGGAAAAGCGTATGAAGTTACCGATGGTGACATCATTGTTTTTCGCTTTAATGTATAACTTATTATTAAAGTTAATACAAAACACTAGCTTTTACACGAAATCGTGGTATAATACGTTAGTTCGATAAACACGAAATCGTACCAGCAGATGTGCAATTTAAAAACGTTGCCTTTCTTGCAACGTTTTTTTGATGGGATCGAGCGATAAAGGAGAGAACCCAATGACTTTTTCAGAATTAAATATTCACCCTCGATTGCTTGACGCAATTGCACAAAGCGGATACACTGAACCCACAGCGATTCAAGAAGAATCAATTCCGCATATTTTAAATGGCAATGATATGCTTGGGAGTGCCCAAACAGGAACCGGTAAGACAGCGGCTTTTGCGTTGCCAATCATTCAGCGTCTTCAAGATTCCACAAACGCAGGTCAAAAAAAACAAGCACGCGCTCTAATATTAGCGCCAACGCGTGAACTTGCTGTGCAAATCAAAGATAGTTTTACCATGTATGCCAAATACAGTTCGATAAAAACAACAACCGTTTATGGCGGCGTCCCGAAACGTCGACAGATTCAAGCGATTAAACGTGGCGTCGATGTCATCATCGCAACCCCGGGCCGACTTTTAGATTTAATGAACATGAACATCCTAAAGTTGGATACGATAGAATATTATGTTTTGGATGAAGCGGATCGTATGCTTGATATGGGCTTTATCGATGATGTTAAAGCCATAACAAGTGCGATTACCTCAGCCCATCAAACGATGCTTTTTTCAGCAACATTACCTAAGGCGATTACGGATTTATCAAAAGCGTTATTAGTGAACCCAGTGCGTGTTGAAGTCGCGAAAGACAACACACCTTTAGAAACGATTCACCAATCGATTTACTATATAAAAAATACCGATAAAACCGCATTGTTAGGAGAACTACTAACTCAAGATACGGTGACTTCAGCACTGGTCTTTGTAAGAACTAAACAAGGCGCAAACCGGTTAACTAAAGTGCTTAACGAAATGGGTATTAAAGCGGATGCAATTCATGGTAATAAGACCCAAGCACAGCGCCAGCAAAGCCTAAATAATTTCAAACAAAAAAAGACGAAAATCTTAGTGGCTACCGATGTTGCCTCAAGAGGGATTGATATCGATGCGTTATCTCATGTGATTAACTACGATTTGCCCGAGACACCGGAAACCTATTTACATCGTATTGGAAGAACAGCAAGAGCCGGCCGATTAGGAAGTAGCATTTCTTTTTGCAGTCCTGAAGAACGGCATTTAGTGAAGTCAATACAAAATCATATTAGCATGAAGATTCCGGTTGAATCACATCCTCGTTTCAAGCAACCAAAGGGGGAAGAAAAACGGGTAAACCCTTATCAATCGTCACAAAAAATCGTTGAACAACCTTGGAAGAAGCATAAAAAATCAAAGCACCATAGAAATCGCACAAAACAGACTAAATCCTATAAGAAGTATCAACGAGTTCATGCAGCATAACCATTTCATAAAGAACACAGAGGTGTTCTTTTTTAATGGATTTCACCGATACATTACCGCCATTCACTTTTTTTTGATATACTATAGATAAATATCGAAATGATGATGAATAGGAGAACTGAACCGATCATGGAAACCTATGATAAGTTTCTTGATTCTGTAGTGAATCCACAAATTAAAACAAAACTCGCTGAAATCATTCAGTGGATTTCCACGCACTATCCTGAACTTGAGTTAGTAATGAAATGGCATCAACCGATGTTTATTCATCATAAAACTTTTATCGTTGGCTTTAGCGTAGCTAAAAGCCATCTTAATATTGCTTTTGAGGCCCCTGAACTGAACCGGTTTAAAGAAGCAATCAAAGCTACGGGGTATCATCAAACAAAAATGCTTATACAGATAAAAGAAAATCAAGCAATAGACTACAGTTTATTGAAGGAAATCATTGATTTTACAATTGAGGACAAACAGTATGTCCAAACGTTTTGGCGTTGATATTAAACACGCATAATGAATAGTGGTGATGCAATGCGTTTTTTAAAAAATCGAGATTCAATTCATTTTATTTGGTTTTCACTGGTTGTCTTTATCTTGCTTATAGGGACGATGGCAATGTATCGCAATATTGCTCTTAATAACCAGATGAACTATTTAAAGCAATCGAACGAGGCCTTTCATGATCAAATTAACGTTACCATTGATCGCTATGAGGTTTTTTCAGAGTACCTATTTAATACACTCATCGATGAGAATGTTTTAGAAATGATGTACGATGCGAGTGGTGAGGATAGCGAATTGCGTGATGTGAGCAGAGAGCAACTTTATCATTATTTACTTGATGACTATCAGCTAATTACAGCGTACGATTTCCGACAACTCCATTTTCATCTCCCAAATGGCGACAGTTTTTTGCGTTTTCATACACCGCAACGCTATGGGGATAATCTCTTTGAGTATCGAACATCGATTAAAAGAGTGAATACTGATTTAGAGGTCGTCAAAGGGTTTGAAGAAGGTCGAATCTACAATGGATACCGCTTTGTCTATCCTTTGTTTTATAATGATCAACATGTCGGGAGTGTCGAAGTTTCAATCTCAATTGCAACCATTCTTGATATGTTATATGTGAATGAAGCTGATCGTGGCCATTTCTTTTTAATGCGTGCAGAAGTTGTCCATGCCCTTGTCTTTGAAGAATATTTAGGAAATTATTCTATCAGCGAGTTATCCGATTTCTATTACTTTGATCGTGTTGTTTACGCGCAGTTTAATGATCAAAGAGTCATTTTCGCAGGGAATGAGATTGATGATTTCTTTGACTCGATTCATGATGAAGTTGCACCGAAGATTATAGCCATGCAGCCGTTTTATTTTACAACCGAGTATGATGGAAGTTACTATACATTACAGTTTATGAGTTTGATTAACATTGATGGGAATCATGTGGGTTACATTTTCACCGTCTATGAAGATTTAGACTTTCGTAGTTTAATCCTGCAAGATTATGTCGTCTATCCAGTCATTGTTTTGTTTTATGGTATTTTATATTTTTCGCTGTTTGTTTATGTTAAGGATAAAAAACGCATTATTAAACTCTCACAAACGGACTCTTTGACAGGCTTATATAACCGTCTATATTTTAATACGGTAGCTACAAAAGAACTCGAGCGTTCAAAGCGGTATGACAATCAGTTATCGTTAATCTTTATGGATATTGATCACTTCAAACAGATCAATGACACCTATGGTCATTTAATGGGCGATGAGATTTTACGAGAAATCGCCAATACTTTAACCCATTCTGTGCGTCAATATGACGTTGTCTCACGGTGGGGTGGCGAGGAGTTTGCGCTATTGTTACCGCAGACCTCACGTGAAAATGCTTGCAAGGTCGCACGTAAAATAAAAACGATTATTGCGCAAACTACTTTTCCTGTTGAAGACAACATTACGCTTAGTTTTGGGGTGGCTAGTTTTAGTGATGTCTGTCAATCAATGGATGATATGTTTCTTGAAGCAGATAAAAACCTTTATCGTGCTAAAGAACTCGGTAGAGATACCATCGTTTCAGAGTAAAACAAAAGGAACTGATAAATTTAACCATCAGTTCCTTTTTTATTAGTTTTCTAAGTACTCAACAAAGACATCGACGACTTGAGGATCAAACTGTGAACCGGCGTGCTTTTTCAGCTCAGCGATCGCTTTATTTTTAGGTAATGCTTTGCGATAGGGGCGATCTGAAGTCATCGCTTCAAACGCATCGGGTACATAAATAATCCGTGAAAAGAGTGGAATTTCATGACCTTATAATCCGCTCGGCATTTTTAGATATGAAAGTATTAGGGCATAAAATATAATGGATATGACTAAAAGAAGTAATGAATCAATAAAGGCACTGAAAGGAACTGCACTTAAATGAAGCTTGTGATGAGTAATTGCATAAAGGATGAATAAATGTCGTCACCTGGGAAGAATGATACACCGCTGTAAGGAGCGTCATCACTACAAGAAAAATAAGATGATACTAGTCGTCAACTTTATACTCATTCAGTCCCACTAGTAATAATAGTATTAAGACAAATCGTCGTTTTTTTATGACAGTAGTTAACTAAAAAACTTTCAAAAAACCATCAAAAACACTATCGTCAGATAGTGTTAAGGCATTTAACGCTTTTCTTTAGTCCGGTTTAGTTTTTGAT
Source organism: Candidatus Izemoplasma sp. (assembly GCA_007117885.1). GTDB lineage: Bacteria > Bacillota_I > Bacilli_A > Izemoplasmatales > Izemoplasmataceae > CSBR16-104. The sequence continues at coordinate 8,286 of SKFS01000097.1, read as the reverse complement.
AGACACCAGAATCGATAAACCAGTCTCTCAATCGCCTCTCTAAACTAATCGAAAAGTAGGAACTAGTATCTTGATCAACCGCACCAAAGCGGATAAAGATAAGAATCTGCTCTAGGAAGCCAATCATAAAGATAACGAGAATAATCGATAACAAGACAGTCGTACTAATCATAAACGATAAAAGCATCATGAAATAGACCAAGACAGCATTGCTTCGTAAAATCCGTGTATGCAGTGTATACGGTTTTTTATAAAGAATTAAAGGCACTAAAAAACTCAAACCATAAACACTGAAAGCACCAATAAGGAAGATTCGATTTGAGGCAATGGCTTGGGGGTAAAGATAATACAAAAAGTAAGCGACAGAGATATAAAAGAACATATCGGCTACCGTATCAAGGAACTTACCGAGTTGACTCACTTGATTCCATTTTCTCGCTAAGTAACCATCTAAAAAATCTGTGGATCCTAAAACAGTGAAGGTGATAAAAAACATAAACAAACGTTCTTGCCATAAAAATAAGTAAAGTAAGGGCAAGAAAACTAATCTAGATAAGCTAAGACTATTGGGTATGGTTATGACTTTTTTCATTGTAATCCCTCATTAACTACTCTATCAAATAGAGTTCTTATAGCAAAGATTTTAACGAATCTTTTACGCTTTGTCAATTAGAAAGTCTAGGAAAAGGTCGATAACAACGATGAGTCAATAGTGTATCTATGTAGATTTTCACCAATGCGTCGACATTAGTGGTTGGATATTTGTTGGAAAACAACTATAATAGAACTAAATACTCTGTAGGGTTTTACGAGGTGGTGTCAATGAAAAAAATCCTCCAACTGAGCGAGTGTTCTAACCTTAAAGTCCTCGCCATATGCACGCTTCTTATGGGTGTTTTTATGGCGATTATTCTTCCTTATGAAGCCCGCTTGTATGCGGATATTTCACATCAACTTTCATCACCCGATACGCAGTTGTTTTACACGAGTGATTGGCTTTATCAGCTCGCACGTGACTTAGGTGAGGAAGGACGCCGTTTTTATATCATCAGTCGATTGCGCTTTGATATTCTTTGGCCTTTGGTTTTTACAGGATTCTTTTTTGTGTTAATATCACTTCTTTACAAACATGTGACAGGGAAAAAGTACTACCTATTAATACCACTAATGGGCTTGGTTTTTGATTACTTAGAAAACCTATTTGTTTCCATTGTTTTTGCCTTTTATCCAATAGAACTTACTTCTATTGCGGTCTTAGCTGGTATCTTTACTTTAATGAAATGGACAATGATAACAATGACTACAGCACTAATAGTCATTGGATTAGGGTTGTTTATTATAAAAACTATGTTAAACAAGAAAGAGGACATCGATGATTGAGTTGAGAAAAATAACCTATGATAATTTCAATCAAGTGATTGATTTAGAGGTTAATGAAACACAAAAAGAGTTTGTTGCATCGAATATTTATAGTTTAGCCGAAGCGTACGTTGCATTAACAAGCAACGTGACCACACCGCTACCATTTGGCATTTATGCAGAAGAACGTTTGGTAGGGTTTTTAATGCTGTCTTATGACACGAAAAATCCTGATGAGGAAGATGACGAGGATGTCTATTGGATTTGGCGTTTTATGATTGCAAAATCGGAACAACAGAAAGGCTATGGAAAAGCAGCCATGCTTAAGGCTCTTGAGTATATTAGAACGTTTCCTCTTGGTGAAGCCACGGCGATTGTTTTATCGTATGAACCGAGTAATGAGGTCGTAAGGAAACTCTATGCGTCCCTTGGCTTTTTTGAAACAGGAGAAATCAACGATGGAGAAGTTGTGGCTAAGTATGATCTAACAAAGTTGGGTTGAAATAACACGCCGTTCATGTATAATGGGAAGCATCATTGTCTTTGGGGGTAAGGTACATGAATGAAACAAAATCATCGCTAGGGTTGTTTTTATTTATTACCTTTGGTTTGATGTATGGAGCGCACGCGATAGTGATTATCCTTCTTAATCAAGAAGTGCTTGAATTTGAGCATGGATTAACGCAATTTCTAACCATTCTCGGTGGTGGTGCTCCTGCTTTTGCAGCACTATTCATTGTTTTTAGGCGCTATAACGAAGAAGAGAAGAAACAGTATTGGCAGGCTGTCTATCGCTTGAACGTTGCGTGGCATTGGTGGGTCTTTTTAGTGATTGCACCGCTTACTATTGGCGTGGTCACAAACTTAGTTTACCATCAGAATCTTCATCGACTGACGTTAAGCACGGGGCAGTTAATCACATTACCGATGACGTTTGCGATAATGATTTTTGCTGGAGGCGCTGAAGAGCTCGGTTGGCGAGGGATTATGCAAAAACAGCTTCATTCAAAAATAAAGCTACCTTTTATTGGGCTTTTTATCGGCCTCATTTGGGGAGTGTGGCACTTGCCATTGTTTTTTATTGATCATTTAGCGCATGCTGACTTTAACTTTTTTACGTACCTTTTAACGACAATTCTTTTTTCACTGTGGATGACCGCAGTGGTGTATAAAACGAAGAGTGTCGGATTGGCGATTTTGTTTCATGCTATGCTCAATACAATCGGCCATTTTGGATTAGGCATACCGATGGTTTATAGCTTAGGAAATACCCTGGTTTTGGGAGCATTGATTGGTTTAAGTATCCTTTGGTTATACACTATAGAAGACACTGCGAAAGCTTAAGAACACCGCTAAAACAGTGTTTTTTTTGCTTGAAAAGTCGGTAAGTGTCGTGTATAATAATATATACGCATATACGTATATAGGAGGTTGTCATGCATAACTTAGTTTCGTTTTTGAAGGCATTAAGTGATGAAACGCGCTTAAGAATCATTGTCTTGCTTGCAAGTAAAGATCACTGTGTTTGTGAGCTTACAGAAATATTACAATTATCGCAACCTAAGGTGTCTAAACATTTGACAAAGTTACGTGATATTGGTTTTGTTAAAACATTTCGGCAAGGTCAATACATATTTTATCAGTTAGCGGTTCGCGAACCGTTAATTCTTGATTTATTAAAGGACATTATTGCACATATGGAAGCGTATCCGATTTTAGTCAACGACGCGCATCGAGTTTCTCAATGTAGCGTAGCTCATAAAGAGGATAAAGCATGAATGGCTTAGTGTTTATTTGGGAGCTTATCTTGGCAGGATTGCTTTTTCTAAGAAACTATATTTTCTTTCCAAGCGATGGGACAACCTTCTCCGTTGTCCGACTTGTATCATTACTCATCGCTTTTAGTATCTCGGGTGCGATTGTGGTGTTTATGTCACAAGCTGCTGTGTTAAAACACATGGGACCAAGAGCTAAAAGAGTTAAAGCCTATGGTGTTGCATCGGTATCAGGGGTGATTTTAGCGGTCTGTTCATGTTCGGTTTTACCAATGTTTGCGAGTATTCGGAAAAAAGGGGCAGGCATTGGTCCGGCTGTTGCCTTTTTGTTTTCAGGTCCAGCGATTAATGTTTTAGCGTTGACCCTAACATTTAGTGACATTGGCTTTGATATAGGTTTAGCCAGAGTCTTTGGTGCCATCGTCTTAGCGATTGTCATTGGATTGAGCATGTTTTTAATTTTTCGCAAAAGTGAAGCAGTTAATCAAGACCCTGAACAGTTTAAGCTGTTTGAGACACCAACGTCTCGAAGACCATGGCAAACTGGCTTGTTTTTACTTAGCTTGTTTTTAATTCTAATCTTTGGTGTCTATCGACCGATACCGACGCTTGTTTTCGTCGTTTTTTTAATCGTTCAGTTAATGGCTTTCTTTGATGTTGAAGAACTCAAAGAATGGGCGAGGGAAACATTTGATTTGGCAAAAAAAATACTGCCCTTATTTATTGCAGGGGTCTTTTTAGCGGGTGTTATTAGTCATCTTGTGACAGAAGCAATGTTAACCCAATTTGTCGGTGAAAACACCTATCAAGCAAATCTCTTTGCCTCACTGATTGGTGCGACCATGTATTTTGCCACGCTAACTGAAGTGCCGATTGTGAGTGCGCTTTTACATAATGGGATGCACCGTGGACCGGCAACAGCACTGTTGCTTGCAGGGCCATCATTAAGCATTCCTAACATGATCATTATTGGTAAAGTTATTGGTCTTAAACGTGCAACTGTCTATATTATTTTAGTTATTGTTTTATCCGCACTTGTAGGGCTCATTGCGGGTAGCATTTTTACCCTATAGAAGAAGGAGGAATGGACATGGTTATTAAAGTTTTAGGTAAAGGATGCAAAAATTGTGACCGATTACAGCAATTAGTGGTTCAAGCCGCTAAAGAAATCGGCTTAACGTTTACAGTGGAAAAAGTTACGGATATTAATGCCATTGCCGATTATGGTGTCTTGCGCACACCGGCACTCGTGATTGATGAAAGACTGGTTCTACAAGGAAAGCTCCCAAGTCTTATGACACTTAAAGACCTACTTGAACGTTAGTTACTGAAGAATGTTTGGTGTTCCGAACTGAATCGTTTATAATATGAAGTATTATTAACGTCATAATTAGGGGTTGCCAATGAATGAGAATTATTTAAGAGAAGAGTTATACCATAAGATTAAAACAGAAAATCAAATATTTGAGTTTCTTCAAGATGCTGCGCTAGACGGGATATGGTATTGGGATTTAGAGAAACCTGAAAATGAGTGGATGAGTCCAAGTTTTTGGAAAACACTCGGATTTGAACCGGGGGAAAAACAACATCGATCTTCGGAATGGCAATCGTTAATTCATCCTGATGATTTAGAGATAGCCACAGAGAATCTTGAGATGCACTTAAAGGACCCTGCTTATCCCTATGATCAAGTTGTGAGATATAAACATAAAAACGGTTCGACAGTATGGATTCGTTGTCGTGGCATGGCAATTAGAAATAAGCATGGCGAGGCTACACGGTTGTTGGGTGCGCACATAGATATAACAAATTTAATGCATTCACAACAAAAGCTAAATCGTCTAAAAAATGAGTTTGAGACTGTGTTTAATGGCACGCAAGATGCCTTGTTTTTGATTGAGGTTAAAGGCACAAAGAAGTTTAAGTTCTTAAGAAACAATCGCACTCATCAACAGGCAACGGGCATAACCCAAGCGATGATTGAAGGTAAGTCACCGTACGATTTATTAGGTGAAGATGCTGGAGATACCGTTGCCAATCATTATCAAGACTGTGTTAATCAGCGGCGTGTTGTGACCTATGAAGAAACTTTAGAACTCCCTTCAGGTAAAAAGATTTGGCACACCACTTTATCGCCGATTATGGACAATCAAATAGTCACCCATATTGTCGGTTCAGCGATTGATATTACCGCTCAGAAAATGTTAGAGAAAGAACTTGAAAAACGCGCAAACTATGATGCTTTAACGAGCTTAGCTAATCGCGACTATCTAATGCGTAAAATAGCTGAGTGTGTAGAAAATTACGATCAGCGTTTCAGCTTTATTTTTATTGACTTAGATGGGTTTAAAGACATTAATGATAACTACGGTCATGCGATCGGTGATGCAGTACTTAAAGAGATGGCTACGCGGTTTTTGAGCGTAATACAAGACGACGATTTTGTCGCCCGTTTAGGTGGCGATGAGTTTGTAATACTCAAAAAGAACATCTACCAGCACACGAAGATTAACCAGTTTAAAGATAAGCTCATAAAAACCATTGAACAACCGCTGGTTATTGAGGATTATACACTCAGTCTTAGTGCTTCAGTCGGCTATTCCCGTTTTCCGCTGAATGGATTAACGTACGATCAACTGTCACGCTATGCAGACACTAAAATGTATGAGAATAAGCGGAAAAACTTGGGAAAATAGGCTATTTTTGGGCGCGTTTTAAACGTGTTGAACGATGGTCAAAAATCACTTAATTTCTTGCAGAATTGATGGTTCTAGTGTATAGTTTTAATACGTTTATGGTTTTTTGATAGAGGTGTGTTATGACAGTTATAGAAAAACTAAAAAGAGTGATTTTACCCTATCATATTTTAGGACACTCGATTAGTTATTTAATGCTTATTTTACTCGGCTCGTCTTTATTATGTAACGGTTTCTTTGCCGATAAAAAAAGTATTATGACTCGATTTTCTATGCCTTTTTTATGAGTGTAGCCACACGAAATGCCAGTTTTTATACTATGAATGTCAACGATTTTTGACTGCAACATCGATGATTATTATGCTATGGATGTTTATTGGGGCAAGCCCTGATAGTTGTGGTGGGGGGATTCGGACAACGAGTATAGTGGTGATTTTCTTAAGTATAAAGTCGTTTGCACTCGGTAAACCATCGGTTATTTTTAATGGTCGTAAAATAAAAGAAGAAATCGTTCACAAAGCCTTTGTCGCTTTTGTTGCGGCATTAATGATTGTTTTTACTGGAGTTATTCTGCTTTCGCTGAATGAGAATCAACCGCTTCACCATATTATGTTTGAAGTAACCAGTGCATTTGGAACTACAGGATTAAGTAAGGGTATTACGAGCACTTTATCGACGTTTAGTAAACTCATCTTAGTACTGATTATGTTTATGGGTTGTTTGGGAATATTGGCTTTAGTCATGATGATTCGACCCGCCAATCCACAACGGTTGCCTAAGCATGACTACCCTGAAGGAAATATTATTGATGGCTAATCGCTAAACGTAAAGAAGGAACCGTGCGGTTCCTTCTTATTTTTTTGTTGCTTGGTGATGGTAGATAGCTTCAACATCTTTGTCGCCACGACCGGAGAGATTAACGATAATAATCTCATCTGTTTTACACTTTGGAGCAAGCTTAATCGCTTCTGCAATAGCGTGTGCTGATTCAATCGCGGGAATGATTCCTTCTTTTTGTGAGAGCGTGTATAACGCTGAGATGGCCTCTTCATCAGTGGCTGAGACATACTCGACTCGGCCGATTTCCTGTAAATAGGCATGTTCAGGACCCACCCCAGGATAATCTAAGCCAGCGGAAATACTATAAACAGGGCTAATGCTTCCATCTTCTTCCATGACAACGCGTGTATTCATACCGTGAATGACACCTTCTTGACCAAGCGTCATGGTCGCTGCGTGATTTTTGGTGTTTAATCCTTTCCCTGCAGCTTCAACACCGATAAGCTTTACCTCATGATCCGCTAAAAATCCTTGAAATAAGCCAATTGCATTGGAGCCCCCACCCACACAGGCAATACAGTATTCAGGTAGTTTAGACTCTAACGCTAAAATCTGTGCTCGAGCTTCCTCACCAATCACACGTTGAAAATAGCGGACCATCGTCGGAAAGGGATGAGGACCCACTGCACTTCCAAGCAAATAGAAGGTATCTTCAATCCGCTCAACCCATTGCATAATCGCAGTGTCGACAGCATCGGATAACGTCTGAGTGCCAGTGTTTACACCGGTGACTTTCGCCCCGAGCATTTCCATACGATAGACATTAAGTTTTTGTCTTTCCATATCAAGAGTGCCTTGAAAAATTTCACACTCCATTCCAAACAACGCCGCAGCAGTAGCGGTTGCAACGCCGTGTTGTCCCGCGCCAGTTTCAGCGATAATTTTTGTCTTTCCCATCCTTTTAGCAAGAAGTATTTGTCCAATGGTGTTATTAATTTTATGCGCACCGGTATGGTTTAGATCTTCCCGCTTTAAATATATCTTTGCACCGCCTAAATCCTCGGAAAGATTTTTAGCATAGTAAAGTGGGTTTTCTCTACCGACATAGTGTTTTAAGTAATACCGAAACGTCGCCTCAAATGTCGGGTCATTGAGCGCATCCTCAAAAGCGACCTCAAGTTCTTTTAATGCCTTTAGTACAGGGGGTGGAACAAACTGTCCACCAAAGCGACCAAATTGTGTTTTCATTGCTCATTCTCCTTTGTTTTTTGTCTCGTATCCTGAATTATAAGGGCAAAAAAAATCCCCTACACAAAATGTGTAGAGGACGAACGTTCTGTCGTGGTGCCACCTCATATTTCGCTAATAAAAGCGCTTAATTCAGGTACAATCATACCTTAGCTCAGTAACGGGAGCTGCCGGGAACGCCTACTTTTTTCAACGATCCTCTCGGTGAGCCATTCATCACTAAGATTGATATGGGTTTTCACCAGCCACCCACTCTCTATGATCACTCTTAAAGACTACTCATTCACCTCATTGATTTAACTTAGTCTAATCAATTAAGCTTGACTTGTCAATCTTTGATCCACTGAAAACGTTTTAATCGTTGACATAGTGCTTGCAAAACGCGTCACGTTCTTGAATGCAAATAGTGTCTTCAAAACTTAAGCGAT
>SKFS01000020.1 GCA_007117885.1 Candidatus Izemoplasma sp. | reverse complement strand
CCTTTTTTATTAAATTATTTCAAGTCAATGCAATTCTATGTAAGCTTACCCTATAAGTTGACTAGCCCATTGCTATGTTATGCCAATTAATATAAGTGATTAACTATAGGCTCTTTACTGATAATATTTCCATCAGCACTATCCGCTAGAAGATTCGTCTTCTAATGATTCGTTTGTTATCCTATCCCCTTGACGATTATGGGATTTATAAAGTATAAAACGACTAGACTAAGCATAGTTACGATGAAAAAAACGATAACAAACGAAAATAGTGCTCTATAATGATAAAAGTTTGAAAGTTCATCAATGGTATCAGAGAAGATATATAGCATAATCGTCAACGATGTATAAAGCGCGAAGCTAATCCAGCTAACATAAGTAACTTTTTTGTTCCCTGCTTTTTTGTGTAACAACAATCAAGGCTACACCGAAAAGCAAAACTATAAAAGGTGTCACAGGTAACAATGGTTCAAGAAACATCAAACTTATACCGCTACTAATAGCAATAATACTAAGCAACGAATAAAATAAGTATTTAACCAACACAACCCAGTCTATACAGTAACATACTGTCTTTAACGATGATTTATCTAACTATTAAGCAACTTCTTTTACACTATTTCTACCGCTTTCTTTTGCTTTATAAAGAGCCTTATCAGAACGCTCATATAAAGCAGAAAACAACTCTTTTTCAAAAGGCTTTTTCATTGTCATGCCGCAGGATAACGTAATGGTAACTTTTTCATTGTTAAGTTGATAGGTTTTATTGACGATGCTTTGAGTAAAACTTGTGGCAAGCTTTCTAACAGCTTCTAACTCAACTTTCGGTAAAAAAACCAAAAACTCATCACCACCCCAACGACATATTATTCCTTTAGAATCAAAGGCGTCAACTAAGTCTTGTGAAAATTGCTTCAATAGTGCATCGCCTATCGGATGACCATGCGTGTCGTTCACATTTTTGAAATGATCGATGTCGAAAAACACTAAACACCCATTTTCTTCTTCCTTTGATAGGTATTCATCGATCGCTTGGTTAAATGCAAAACGGTTTAGCAAGCCAGTGAGTAAGTCATAATTAGCAAGTCTTTCTAATTGCTTATTGGTTTTTTCAAGTTCACTTTTTTGTTGATTGATCATAACTTGTTGTTCGAGAGTTATCACTTTTCGTTGCCATAAAATCATTGACAAAACCATACCTAATGAACCGATAGTCAATCCATTCACTTGATTAGATACTCTGACATTCATATCAGTTACGGTGAGCATCATCATAACAACAAAAGCTAATACCGCTAACATATAAACCAAAATAGCATCCCTTGGTCTGGTATATAATGCCACGCCGCACACTAAACTCGACATAATAAATGGCGTCACATTCGTAGAAACTAACTGATCAATCCCTGTAATAACGATACCAAAAGTCATAATAAATAACATAAAACCTATATGCAACACTTTATAAAGTTCATCCTTATATTGGCGTCGCGTCACACGGTAGCCAAAAAGGCCAAACAATATTAAAACAATCATCAGCATTGTATGGGCTAAAATGATTTGTGTTCTCCAAGCACCCTCATCGGGTGTACTTGTATTGAAAAACCCAAAAACAATAATATGTATCAAACTTACCGGTGCTCCAATAAAACTAAAAAGCATAAACCGTTGTACATTAAGATACGTCACTTGTTTCATGACTGTATCGTTCCGAACCGATTGATATGAAACATATGCTTTGATTTTATTAAACATAACACTATCTCCCTAAACCATATTATAAGTTATCATTATACCATTCTAATTATAAAAAAGCGATGACTGATTTATGGTTGACCTAAAAAGTGTTAGCACGCAATACATAATTAATTCTCGAAATTGTTTATTGCATCTTTCTTCTATTTTTGTGTTATACTTGTCCGTAACCTAAAACGCAATTGGAGAAAAAATATGGAAAAAATAATTAATGTTGGTGTCATCGCCCACGTCGATGCGGGCAAATCAACACTCGTTGACGCACTGTTAAAACAAAGCGGTGTTTTCAAATCGCATGAAGTCATCATCGAACAAGTTATGGATAACAATGACCTTGAACGTGAACGTGGTATCACCATCTACTCAAAAAACTGTGCCATCAACTATAACGGAACAAAAATCAATATTGTCGACACACCCGGTCATGCCGATTTTTCAAGTGAGGTTGAAAGAATCATGCGTACGGTCGACACCGTTATCTTGTTGGTTGATTCAAGCGAAGGCCCGATGCCTCAAACCCGTGTTGTGCTTGAAAAATCACTTAAACAAGGGCTTAAACCTATCGTATTCATTAATAAAATCGATAAAAAAGAAGCGAGAGTTGACGATGTCGTCAACCGGTGTTTTGATATGTTTGTCGATTTAGGTGCAACCGATGAACAACTCGACTTTCCGATTGTATACGGCATGGCTAAAAATGGTACAGCGACACTTAATCTTGATACGCCAAGCAATAATTTAGAACCCCTATTCAAGTTACTACTTAAACATGTATCCCCTTACCCAAACCTCAATGAAAAACCGTTACAACTTCAAGTTTCATCATTGGCTTATGATGATTATTTGGGCCGTTTGGGGATTGCTAGAATTATGCGCGGGACCGTAGCTCCAAACATGGCTGTCACAGTGATTAAGCGCGATGGTGTTCTCGCAAAAGCAAAGATTGTCAAAGTCTTTGTCAATCAAGGACTGAAGCGGACAGAAGTGATGGCCGCCTATTCCGGTGACATTGTGATTTTTTCAGGCTTACCCAGCATTTCAATCGGTGATACCATCTGTCACCCTGAGTCTATCGAACCCTTACCTAAGATGGAAATAGAGCACCCAACACTTACGATGAACTTTCTAGTCAATGACTCTCCTTTCATGGGAAAGAGCGGACATTTATTAACCAATCGTCAATTACGCACACGGTTGTTAAAAGAACTCGAAACCAACGTTGGCTTAGAGATTGAACCCTTAGTAGACAAAGAAGGATTCAAAGTGAGTGGTCGAGGTGAACTTCATTTATCCATTCTAATAGAAAAAATGCGCCGTGAAGGATTTGAACTGAGTGTTTCTAAACCCGAAGTTCTCTTGCGAACCATCGATGGTGTTACCCATGAACCCTTCGAAAAAACATCGATTACTGTCCCAAACCAATACGCTGGCACCATTATTGCTGATATCAATCAGCGTAAAGGCATAATGCAAAACTTGCAAAGCGATGACTCGACGACCAAGATTGACTACTTGATTCCGACAAGAGGATTAGTTGGATACCGGAGTTCATTCATCAACGCAACCCATGGGGAAGGGACTATGGACAAAGTCTTTTACAAGTATTTACCTTATGCTGGTGTTATCGAATCCACCCGAAAAGGGGTGTTCATCTCTAAAGTCACAGGCAAAGCAATGGCGTACTCTTTATTCCAACTCAGTGAACGAGGCCAAATGTTCATCAAACCTTCAACAGAGGTATATGAAGGGATGATCGTTGGGCAAAACTCTAGGGATAACGATTTGATTGTTAATCCTTGTAAAAACAAAAAATTAACCAATGTTCGAGCCAGCGGCTCAGACGATGCCCTAAAGTTAATTAAACCAGTTATCTTTACTTTAGAAGAGGCTTTAGAGTTCATCAACGATGATGAGTTAATAGAAATTACCCCCGATGCCATTCGTTTAAGAAAAAAATACTTAGATGAACACGTCCGCAAACATCATTTGAAATCTGCTAATCAATAATTCTATTTTCATAGACTATTAATGGCTGTTTTGTTTCGGATGTCCTAATGCCTTTGCTTGACATTGAATTAAATGAGTTTCTGCTATAGAATAAATAATATAAGTTGTACCTATTTGTGATATGTCTCTTTGTACTATCTTTAGGTTCAAATATGATAGTTAATCTGGATAACTGTAAGCCCACCTAGACTTCTAAGATTCTCTTTCAATAACACCAAGCTGGCATCATTCAAAGAACGTTTTACAGCCTATTAAAATAGGGAGTTTCCTCCCTATTTTTTTTATCATTATTTTAACCTTCGTGTTCAACACCTTCGGTCTCAACAGCTTTAAAGACTCTAACAAATAAAACGAGCAGTACAATAACAACAATGTATGCAGGCCATACACTTTGAAAAATGGCGAACGCTAAATAACCCATTCCAGCGATTCCAGCTGTAACTAAGGCATAAGGTACCTGCGGTAATATAACTAACTTGAAATTTCTTTGTTTTGGTTTCTATTCACAATATAAACACAATGAGCATAAACCAAGAATAGAAGTGAGTTCCTTTTCTCTAAATACATTCCCTCACTCAAACACGAAAAAACCTTATTAATACTATACCTTACTTGTTTAGAATAATAATTTTTTGAAATCCAAACTTAAGTACCTTACAATACGCCTTTGCTATGACGTTTATAAAAATAGTTGCACCTATTTATGATGCGGCTCTTTGTAACAATCTAGGTGCAACCATTTTATTTTTACTAAATCTTTAACATTTACCACTCATTTTATGGATAAAAGCGAAAATTTGTTTATACTAGAAATCTACAACTAAAATCTTGCCTTTTTGATTAGATCAATCAATTTTTTGTTTAGGTATATCCTTTCTCTACCTATTTTTTCAGATACCAAAAAACCAGCTCTTTCAAGTTCGACTAAGTATGAAGAGGCCGTTTTTCTAGTTACACCTACACCTTTTTCAACAAAAGAGATTTTTGTATAAACCTCATAAAATATAACATCAATTAACTCCTTCGAGTAAATATTAGGAAGTTGTTTTTTTACTTCAAAGATCATGCTTTCAATCAATGTGTTGATATCCTTCATAATTTTTAATGTGTTATAGGATGTAACTTTAATACCTTCTAAAATATACAAAACCCATTGTTCCCAACTATTACTATCTCTAACTAGTTGTAACCCTTCATAATATGCTTTTTTATTGTTGTTAATATATGAGCTTAAGTAAAGTATCGGTGTATCTAGACGATCTTTTAATACCAAGTAAAGTATGTTTAATATCCTACCTGTTCTACCGTTGCCATCATAAAACGGATGAATCGTTTCGAACTGGTAGTGTATGACCGCTAACTGGATTAAGGTATCATAATCAATGCTTTCCGAAATCATATATGTTTCTAGATTAGTCATTAGATCGATAATTTCTGCATGGTTCGCTGGTGGTGTGTAGACAACTTCTTGAGTTAAGTCATTCTTTAGTACTGTCCCCGGTGTTCTCCTTAT
>SKFS01000113.1 GCA_007117885.1 Candidatus Izemoplasma sp. | reverse complement strand
CGAGCACTTTATGAAAACGAACCATTTGGGGACTACATGATTCCTTACTTCTTTGGCACGGTAGGCATTATGTTTAACACGAGTAATCCTGAGGTGAGAGCAGCGATTGAAAGCCAAGAAGAAAGTGCATTCTGTGCCTTATTTGATCCAGATAGCCCATTTAGAATTGGTTTATATGATTCGCCTAGAGATACCGTGGGCGCAGCACTAATGTGCTTAGGCTATAGCCCCAACAGCAATACTGAAAGTGAGCTTTTAGAGGCTCAAGCATTACTTGAAGGCGTGATTGGACGCTCGCCACGCTCACTCACTCGTTTCGGTCAAGATGATCTTAAAGGCGATGTGGCACGGGGGAACTTAGATATGGCTTTAGTTTATTCCGGCGATTACTTTGAAATGGTGTTTGAGTATGAGTATGAAGAGGTTGACATTCAGTTTGATTTCTATGCCCCAAACCATACAAACATTTGGATTGATGCATTCGTGATTCCTAGTGTAAGTCAGAACCCAGAACTCGCGCATGCTTTTATCAACTTCTTTTTAGATATTGATGTGGCCGTGGAAAACGCCGATTGGGTTGGTTATACACCGGTCACTGTTGAAGTTTTCACTATTTTAGTAGAAGATTATGAGTATGATTATGAACACTACTATCCTCAACCTGAAGGATCAACGCGTGTTGTCTATCGTTTTATTAGTGAAGCGCACGCTCAAAGACTGAATAACATTTTAACCGCAGTGAGAAGTAACTAAGGGAAAAAAACCATTAAATATATAAAAAGGAAAAGAAGGTTTTTCCTTTTTATTTTTGCCTTGATATGGTACACTTTATAGTGATATTAGAGAGGGTTAAAACGATGAAAAAACGAAGAGAACAACGCATCCGAATCTTAGAGATTCTCTATACACTAGACTTGAACGGTGACGAAGGTTTTGAAAGCACTGAAAACAGCTTTGTCGATAGTATTGTACAAGGTGTTATTGACTATAAACAAACGCTTGATGAGGTCATTCAAAACCAGCTTATCAACTACACCTTGAAACGATTGTCGTATGTCGATCGTGCTTTGTTAAGAATGGCCACATTTGAACTTTATGGAACCCCGACACCGGCGGAAATCGTGATTAATGAGGCCTTAGAAATTGTCAAGCTTTATAGTGATGAAGGCGACGGCAAAATGGTGGGATTTATGAACAGTGTTTTAGATAAAATAAGAATCGCATTAAATAAGTAGGGATAGTATGTCAGAACAACAAACATTAACTGTTACAGCACTTACAAAATATATCAAGTATAAATTTGATGCCGATGTCCATTTAAAGGATATTCTTTTAGAAGGTGAAATTTCTAACTTTAAAAAGAATGTACGAGGACATTTTTATTTCACGTTAAAAGATAAACAGGCCTCGATTAGTGCCGTAATGTTTAAAAGCGATGCGTGGAAGGTGACATTTAATCCTGAGGATGGAATGGATGTTTTAGTCAGAGGGTACATTAGTGTTTTTGAAGTGAGTGGCAGCTATCAAATATACATTAAGAGTATGGAGCAAAAAGGCGTAGGAAATCTTTACCAAGCGTATTTAGAACTTAAGGACCGTTTAGAAAAGCAAGGCCTATTCGCTAAAAGTCATAAAAAAGAGTTGCCTAAGTTTCCTAAGCAAGTTGCGGTATTAACCTCGTCAACCGGTGCCGCGGTCCGCGACATCATTCATATAATCAATCGTCGTTATCCATTGGTTAAAGTCTTGATTTACCCGACGACGGTGCAAGGTGAAAACGCGAAGTATGAAATTGTTGAGAACCTTCAAAAAGCCAACCAAAATCCTGAGAATGATGTCATCATTTTAGGACGAGGCGGCGGTTCGATTGAAGATTTATGGGCGTTTAATGAAGAGATGGTTGCTCAAGCAATCTTCGATTCACGGGTACCAATTGTTTCAGCAGTCGGTCACGAGACAGACTTTACGATTGCCGACTTTGTCAGCGATGTGAGAGCGCCGACACCGTCTGGCGCGGCAGAACTCGTAGTGCCTGATCAAATCATTTTGCAAAGAGACATTAATAAGTCCCGTCAAACTCTGATTGATGTGTTCCGTAGAGCACTTTTAGAAAGACATAAAGAACTTAAAAGAAACACCGATCGATATGTATTAAAGGATCCCGCTAAACTGCTTATGGTTCACAATCAACGGTTTGAAAACTACTTGGAGAAACTGCAGTTACTCCATCCAAAAAACCGGCTTAAATCAGGCTTAGAGACGCTTAAAGACCGACAGCGTCGACTCGAAAGAGTAGGGGCTTCAATCTATCATGAACAAGGTCAACGCGTGAAAGCACTTGAATCAAGTTTGGAGTATGTCAATCCATTATCAATTATGAAAAAAGGGTACACTCTTACGAAAAAAGATGACAAAATTGTGAAGAGCATTGATGAAATTAGCATTAATGATACTTTAGAAGTTTACTTTCATGATGGGAAGACCATCACCAAAGTTTTAAACAAAGCAAAGGATGAAAACAATGAATAAACAATCATTTGAAGAAGCCTTACTCGCCTTAGAAGCGATTGTAGAAGCGTTAGAAAACGGTGATTTACCGTTAGAAGAAGCCGTGAAGAAATATCAAGAAGGCATGGCGTTAGCTAAACATTGTCATGGCTTGCTTGAAGAGGCCGAAAAAGTGTTAACAAAAGTTATGAACCAAGAAGGCGAAAGCGATTTTGATGTTGAGGAATAGGTGATACTATGCGTGTATACGACATCAAAGATCCCCAGTTTTTAAAAGCTTTATCGATTAAAGAACTCGAAACTCTTAGTCAAGAGATTCGGGCTTTTCTCATTGAATCTGTCGCAAAGACTGGCGGTCATTTATCGAGTAACCTCGGTGTCGTTGAAGCGACGATTGCATTGCATAAAGTCTTTGACTCACCCACCGATCGAATCGTATTTGATGTGGGTCATCAAGCCTATACCCATAAAATTTTAACCGGCCGTGCAAAACAATTTGACCAGTTGCGGAAAACCGATGGCTTAAGTGGGTTTTTAAAGCGTCAAGAAAGCCCCCATGATTGTTATGAGTCGGGACATAGTTCAACCTCACTTGCGGCAGGGGCAGGATTGCTTTATGCGAAAGAACTCGGTGCCAATCTTGGTCATGTCGTGATGTTTATCGGTGATGGCGCGCTTGCGAGTGGACCAGCGCTTGAAGCGCTTAATTTTATCGGCCATGATCATCGCAAAAATGCGATTATTGTGCTGAATGATAATGAGATGAGTATTAGTAAAAATATCGGCCATCTCTCGAAATTTCTAACGAAGCTTCGCATGCGTAAAAGCCTCCGAAAACTTCGCACCACCACACGGAAGTTCATCCCTAAACCGTTTGTCAATCTAACCTTAAAAGTGGAGAAAAGAGTAAAAGGATTTATTAGTGGTCATAGTTATTTTGAAGACATCGGTTACCGGTATTACGGTCCGATTGACGGCCATGACTTTAAGTCTTTACTGAAAGTTTTTGAAATTGCGAAAAGTGAGTCTCATCCTTGCATTGTTCATTTACGCACCCAAAAAGGCAGAGGTTACGCTTTATCAGAAAACGATCAAATTGGTTCTTGGCATGGTGTCGGACCGTTTGATATTGAGACAGGCGAACCGCTTAAAGTGAACAATGGTGTTATCTCATACAGCCGTGCTGTCAGCGAGTATCTTTTACAAAAAGCCGCGAAAGAAAGGTTTTATGTAATTACACCGGCGATGGTTAGCGGCAGTGAGTTAGGTGAGTTTCAAGCACAGTATCCTGAGCGTTTTATTGACGTAGGCATCGCTGAGCAAACCGCCATCACCATGGCCACTGGACTCGGATTAGAGAAGATAAAAGTCTTTGTCTCAATCTACTCGACTTTTTTACAGCGGGCATACGATGCGCTAATTCATGATTTAGCCAGACATAATGTCAATGCTGTTATTGGTATCGATCGCGCCGGTATTGTCGGTGCCGACGGTGAAACCCATCAAGGGATTTACGATATCCCCCTTTTAATGCATATTCCCCATCTAACGATAGCGCATGCGAAAGACTTTGAAGAGCTTTATGCGATTTTAAATTATGCCTTTGATGTTCATCAAGGGGTTATCGCGGTTCGTTATCCACGAGAGTTCATCGCTAAAAAAACGCTTGATATTGCTAAAATAAAGCCACTCAAGCCATCATGGGATGTGCTTCACAAGGGTGAAGCCGCAACCATCATTACCTTTGGATCAATTGTTGATGAGTTAAAGAAAGCGGTGGACAAAGAAAACTTACCGATTACGCTAATTAACGCGCGCTATCTTCGCCCTCTCGATGAAAACATCTTGAATTCCATCGATCGCACGGTGCCGATTCTAATTGCCGAAGAAAGCACACTAAACGGTGGATTAGGGGCCAGCATTATCAGTTATTTTAGTGACCATGACCTAACGTTTAAAACCATTAAGCGCATTGGTTTTTCCAATCAGTACGTGCCTCAAGGCGACCGTGAAACAATGCTCAAACGCTATCAATTAGACGCGCAAAGTATTCTTGAAGCAGTGAAAAAACTGTATGCGTCTTGATCAATATTTAGTAAAAATCGATGCCGTAAGAAGCCGGCATCGAGCGCAAATTGAAATTAAAGCGGGTCGCATTTTAGTCAATCAAGCCGTGGTCTTAAAACCGAGTTATCCTGTTAAGGATGATGACGAGATTCGTGTGCTTGAAGCATTTAATCCCTATGTAAGTCAAGGGGGATTAAAACTGGCGCACGCGATTAAGGTTTTTGGTCTTAATCTAAAAGAAAAGATAATTTTTGATATTGGCGCTTCTACGGGAGGATTTACCGATTGTGCGCTAAAGCATGGTGCGCAAAAAGTCTACGCAATCGATGTGGGTCACAATCAACTCGATGAGACTTTAACCCAACATCCTCAAGTTGTCAGTCTTGAAGAAACAAACTACTTGACGCTTCATCTCGCGTCTTTAGAAATCCCTGATTTTTGTTTAATGGATGTATCGTTTACTTCAGGCATCCCCTTTGTACTCCATAGTTTTAACCATTTTGATAGGCCATTTATCTGGCTGATTAAACCCCAGTTTGAGACGATAAAAACCCCCAAGAGTGGTGTCATTAAAGACGCTAAACTGCATAAAGAGGTTTTAGCGCATCTTCAAAAGACATTGAACCAACATCAACTGTATTTTCAAGCGATAACCCCATCACCGATCAAAGGTCAAAAAGGCAATCGTGAGTTTCTTAGCTTAATTGGAAAGACGAAACATTATCTTCAAAT
>SKFS01000003.1 GCA_007117885.1 Candidatus Izemoplasma sp. | reverse complement strand
CTGGAATAAAACAAACCCTACGTCTTTGATTCCACTGATTGAAAATCCAACCATCGATGAATTAGCGAGCGCAACGTTATATAAAATTCTTTTAGTTATAAAAAATCGCGATTTAATGGAAAAAACGTATCAAAGTTATCAATCGAAGGATGGCTTTCATGTGACCAAAAGTATGGAAGACTTTTTTGATGTCTTACCACGTAAAGTAAATAAAGGGACGGCATTAAAAGAATTGATGACACGGTATCATTTAAACCCGGAAAATGTTTTAGTTTTTGGGGATAATTTTAACGATCTTGAAATGTTTAAAACCGCGATGCACTCTGTGGCGATGCCAAACGCACCAGAAGAACTTAAAACACTTGCAAAAACATTGGCAGTTGATACCAATAATCGTAGTGGTGTTGCTAAAACGCTCGTTCGGTTTTTAGAGGAAAATGTCCTATGATTTTATGGTCATATTACTTTGTAAAATGCTTTAAATAACGTATAATATAATCAGTATTTAACGTACTATAATTTGATTTAGTAGCAACTCTGTTGCTTACCAAAAGAGGTGAGACATTATGTTTGATGCAACAAAAACAATTGAAGGACAATTACCGAGTATCGCAATTCGTGGGTTAGCGCCCTTTCCGCATACCGATGTCCGTACTGAAGTCGGCCGTTCTGCTAGTAAAACGGCATTATTAGAAGCGGAGCGTAACCATAATAATTATGTATTATTGTTAATACAAAAAAATCCGATGGTGGAAAATCCCAAACAAGAGGATTTATTAAGTTATGCTGTCGTCGCAAAAATCGGCATTAAAATTAAATTACCTAATGGGAACTTTAAAGTGAAGTTTGATCCGATTGTCCGTGCTGAACTATTAAGTATTGAAGAAGAAAAACCGTATTTTAAAGTGCGTTTTGAAACTCGCCCATCTGTTCAAGAAAATGTTGATGAGGAAATCGCTTTAGTAAGAATGATTGTTAAAAAAGTCATGGAAAACGCACAAAATATTCTCAATAACCCTAAGCAAAGTTTAGAAGCCATCCAATCGGGTATTTCGAGTGATAAACTGTGCGATATTTTAGCAAGCAACTTAAAGATATCTGAAAACAATAAGTTTAAGTACATCGAAACACCTGCGATTGAACAGCGCTTAAACTATTTACTCCAAGACATCGAAAAAGAGCGTCACATGAGTGAAATCGAAGATAAAATCAATCGCACAGTAAAGAAAAATATTGATGAGAACCAACGAGAGTATTACTTACGAGAAAAACTCCGTGCGATTCAAGAAGAACTTGGCGATAAAGTTAAAAAGGAAAGTGAAATCGAAAACTTACGCAAGCAAATCCTTGCGAAGAAAATGCCCGATCATATCGAAGAAAAAGCGCTTTATGAACTATCACGATATGAGACATTACCGGCTGCAAGTGGTGAAAGTGGGGTAATTCGTACCTACCTTGACTTTCTTATCGAGTTGCCGTGGCATGAACAAAGTAAGGATGAAACCGACATAAAAAAAGCGGAAGCCGCCCTTGAAGAAACACATTTTGGCTTAGAAAAAGTTAAGGAAAGAATCGTAGAGTACTTAGCCGTTAAACTATTAACTGGTAAAAATCCCCAAACTATTTTATGTTTAGTTGGGCCACCCGGAGTGGGTAAAACATCGTTAGCACAATCGATTGCTGATGCGTTAAACCGTAAGTTTGTAAAGCAATCCCTCGGTGGGATTAAAGACGAATCTGAGATTCGTGGTCATCGTAGAACGTATTTAGGGGCCTTGCCAGGCCGTATTCTTCAAGGAATGAAAAAAGCTAAGGTCATCAACCCCTTATTTTTACTTGATGAGATTGATAAACTCGGTAGCGACTATAAAGGCGATCCAAGCGCTGCGATGCTTGAAGTATTAGACCCAGAGCAAAATGCCCGTTTCAGTGATCACTATCTTGAGGATCAATACGATTTAAGTCAAGTCTTGTTCATTTCAACGGCAAACTATTTAGGTAATATTCCTGCACCTTTGAGAGACCGCATGGAAATTATCGAACTATCAAGTTACACCGAAATCGAAAAGTACAACATCGCCCGTAAACATCTCCTTCGCAAACAACTCGCAAATCATGGACTTGATGCAGAAAAGTTATCGATTTCCGATGACGCTGTAATGACAATGATACGTGAGTACACACGTGAAGCCGGTGTGCGTCAACTCGATCGGTTGTTTGGCTCGATTGTCCGCAAAGCGATTAAGATTATTTTAGGTGACAAAGTTGAACATGTGACTGTCGATGTGGCCAATCTTAAAGATTTTCTCGGCAAAGCAAAATACTCTAATCATATGGCCGACAAGGAAAGTCAAATCGGTGTCGCTACCGGCCTAGCCTACACACAATTTGGCGGCGATACCTTACCTGTTGAGGTAGCTTATTATAAAGGTAATGGCAAGCTTGTCTTAACCGGACAGCTCGGTGATGTCATGAAAGAATCAGCACAAGCTGCGCTTTCCTATATTCGTGCAAATCATGAAAAATACCATATCGACAAAAAACTCTTTGATGAGTCGGATGTCCACATCCATGTTCCAGAAGGCGCGATTCCTAAAGATGGTCCAAGTGCTGGTGTGACGATTGCAACAGCGTTAATCAGTGCGCTAACACATCAAAAAGTTGATCACACGATTGGCATGACAGGTGAAATAACCTTACGTGGGCGAGTCCTTCCTATTGGCGGTTTAAAAGAAAAAGCCATTGCTGCCCATCGTTCAGGACTGAAAAAAATCATTATTCCGAAGGAAAACAATCGTGATATTGATGATATTCCTGAAGATGTCCGCAAAGCGATTGAAATCATTTCTGTCGAATCAATTGATGAAATAATTCATTCAATAATTATAAAATAAGGCATTCAATGCCTTATTTTTTCATGAAGAGGTGAGAGTTATGATACACGATGTAAAGAAACCAATTACCATTGTTGAAGCCAAAGATTATCCCATTGATGAGAAACCAGAGTTTGTTTTACTCGGCCGTAGCAATGTTGGTAAAAGCTCTTTTATTAACACTTTGCTCAACCGTAAAAACATTGCCTATACATCATCGAGTCCCGGCAAGACACAAACTTTAAATTTCTACCTTATCAACGAATCGTTTTACCTTGTGGATGTTCCTGGCTATGGCTATGCCCGTGTAAGTAAAACAAAAAGGGCACTATTTGGGTCAATGATTGAAACTTATCTCGCTGAAAGAGAGCCTTTAAAACATGCTTTCTTGTTGCTTGATTTCCGTCATGATCCTTCAAAGGAGGATCAACAGATGGTTGAGTTTTTAAACTATATTGGGTTGCCTTTTACGATTATTGCTACAAAAGCAGATAAGCTTTCCAACAATCAACAAGCGTCTCAACTTAAGCGCTTAGAAGCGTCTTTAAGTCTTGATGAGTACACTGAAATTATTCCCTTTTCATCCGTCTCAGGATTAAATAAAACGTTACTACTTAATACCTTGCTCGATTTTGTGAAACATTTAGACAATGTATAGAAGTCGTGGTTTACGCTTATAATAAACAAATCAATTAGATTAAAGAATTTTGCTTGATAAAAGCCTTAAGCTATGCTAAACTATCATAAATACGTTGAATAGGAAGAGTAATGATCCAAACCTTTAAGAGAGCCGGTGGTCGGTGAGAACCGGTAGTGAGGATCGTGAATGTCGCCTAGGAGTAGGAACGATGAAAAAAGTAGTCATTCCCGTTTGCTGCGTTAAAGCCTTGAGTGCTATATTGTATAGAACTAAGGTGGTACCGCGATCATTCGTCCTTAATATATTTAAGGGCGTTTTTTATTTAAAAGGAGTTGTTGATTATGCCATTATCTAAGAAATATGACCACAAAGCGGTTGAAAAAGATCGTTACCAACAGTGGAAAAATGCTGGGTATTTTAAGAGCGGTGATCGCTCGAAAAAACCCTATACTATTGTTATTCCACCACCCAATGTCACAGGGAAGCTTCATTTAGGCCATGCTTGGGATAATACGCTGCAAGATATTATTATTCGCCGTAAACGCATGCAAGGCTACGATGCGTTATATTTACCTGGAATGGATCATGCAGGCATCGCCACCCAAGCGAAAATCGATGAACGGTTAAAAGCGCGTGGCACGGATCGTTTTAAACTTGGACGTGATGCGTTTTTAGAAGAAGCGTGGTTATGGAAAGAAGAATACGCCACACACATTCGAGAACAATGGGAAGCTTTAGGTGTTAGTGTCGATTATGAGAAAGAACGATTCACGCTTGATGAGGGTTTGAGCGAGGCCGTGACTGAGGTCTTTATACGACTTTATGAGAAAGGGTTAATTTATCGTAAAGAACGGATTATTAACTGGGATATTGAAGCGAAAACCGCCTTGTCAAATATCGAAGTTGAGCATCGTGATATCGAAGGTGCATTTTATTACTTCCGCTATCTGCTTGAAGATCATAGTGATGCCATCATCATCGCGACAACCCGTCCGGAAACTATGTTTGCTGATACCGCTGTAATGATTCATCCCGATGATCAAGCCCGCAGACACTTTTTAGGAAAAAAAGTGTTTATTCCTGGGACGGATGTGTTAATTCCTGTCATTGAAGATGAGTACGTTGATCGTGAGTTTGGCACAGGTGCGGTAAAAGTTACACCTGCTCACGATCCGAATGACTTTGTTGTCGGTGAGCGCCATCAGTTGCCGATGCCTCTTTGTATGGAAGAAGATGGCACAATGAATGCTCGGGCTTTTCAATATGAAGGCTTAAACCGTTTTGAATGCCGTAAACAACTAGTTAAGGATTTAGCGGATAAAGGATTGCTTTTAAAAACTGAAACCATGGTTCATAGTGTTGGGCATAGTGAACGGACAGGCGTAATCGTTGAGCCTCGCTTGTCAATGCAATGGTTTGTTGAGATGAAACCCCTCGCTGACAACGCGTTAAAGGAATCAAGTGCTAAGTTTGTTCCAGCAAGATTTGAGAAAATATTTAAACGTTGGATGGAGACGATTCAAGATTGGTGCATATCTCGTCAACTATGGTGGGGACATAGAATTCCTGCTTACTATAAAGGAGACGACGTGTATGTTGGTAAAAACCCACCACAAGGTTATAAACAAGATGACGATGTTCTCGATACGTGGTTTTCATCGGCATTATGGCCGTTCTCTACACTCGGTTGGCCCAATCAAGATGCCGAAGACTTCAAACGCTATTATCCAACTCAAACAATGGTTACTGGGTATGACATTATTTTCTTTTGGGTGGCTAGAATGATTTTTCAAGGCCTTGAGTTTACCGATCAAACACCGTTTGAAAAAGTGCTTATCCATGGTTTAATTCGCGATGAAAAAGGACGAAAAATGAGTAAATCGCTTGGCAATGGCGTTGATCCTATGGATGTTAAAAACGAGTTTGGTATGGATACCTTACGCTATTTTTTAACCACAAACTCTGCACCTGGACAAGATTTGCGCTTTGAAATTGAAAAAGTTGAATCGAGTTGGAACTACATCAATAAGTTATGGAACATTGCTCGTTTTATCTTGATGAATCTTGAAGGGGCTGACGATTTCACCATTTATGAAAATAAGCTAGCCTTAAAAGATCGTTACATTTTATCCCTGTTTGAACAAACCTTAAAAGAAGTCAATCAAAACTACGAGAAGTTCGAATTTGGTGAAGCTGCTAAAAGTCTCTATAACTTCACTTGGGATGCTTTTGCAAGCTGGTATATCGAAGTCAATAAGATAACTTTGCAATCCAAATCGGCTTCAGCGATTCAAACGACTCAAGCAGTTTTAGCGTATATTTTCCGTGAGGTTTTAAAACTGTTGCATCCGTTTATGCCGTTTGTTACAGAAGAAATATACTTAAAACTCCCCAACAAAGAAAGTCCATCAATTATGATCAGTTCATGGCCAAAACAGCAGTTTGAGATAGACCCATTATCGATGAATCAGTTTCAGTTTATTCAAACACTGATTCAACGTGTGCGGAATGTGCGAAATGAATACCATGTGTCACCGACAAAACCGATTACAATTGCTTTAGAAAGCACGGCTGATACCGCTAAACTTTTAAGACAAGAAAGTGAAATTTTAAATGCTTTTATGCATCCACAAGAATTAATCATTAAGGATAAAGTAGCTTTTATAGAAGAAACGTTATCCTTCGTCTATCCCAACTGTACGATGTATATCCCTTTAGGAAACCTTGTCGATTACCAAGATGAGTATCAAAAACAACTGAAAGAAGAAGTCCGTTTACGCGCTGAAATCAAACGCTGTGAAAGCATGTTAAATAATCCTAAGTTTGTTGAGAGAGCACCTCAAGAAAAAGTTGCAATCGAACAGCAAAAACTCGAAAGTTATAAAGCACAGTTAATTAAAGTTAAAGAGCGAATCGAGGAACTAAAAAAACATGTTTAAAACCTTGCAAGCTGCACAAGAATGGATTGAATCAGTTCACCGATTCGGTGATAAGTACGATTTAAAAAGAATGGAAAACGCCACCGAAATGCTTGGTCATCCAGAAAGAAGCTTTAAGAGCATTCATATCGGTGGCACCAACGGCAAAGGATCGACTTTAACCTATTTAAAATCTATCTATCTAAATGCAGGGTACTCAGTGGGTACCTATACAAGCCCATATATTTTACGTTTCAATGAAAGAATAACCCTCAACAACGAAGAAATATCTGATCAGGATTTGCTGACTTATATCAACCGAATCTATGCGTTTGATAAGGTGTATTTAGAAAAGTATAATGACCAAATTTCTTTCTTTGAGCTCGTAACGTTGATTTGCTTTCTATATTTTAAAGACAAGCAACCTGATATCGCGCTTATTGAAGTCGGACTCGGAGGGACGCTCGATGCAACCAATGTGATTATTCCTGAAGCATCGGTGATCACAAATATTGGCTTTGATCACATGCATGTTTTAGGTAATACTTTAGAAAGTATTGCAAAGAATAAACTAGGGATTGTAAAACCGAATGTGCCCTTGATTACAAACTATTCTCAATCACAACTTGACACACTGTTTATTAACGAAACAGCAAAACATAAGGCACCGATGTTTCACTTAAAAGAGTGTCAACTCGAAAATATCAAAGTTGGACGACCAACACGGTTTACCTTTAATCAGCAGGAGTATACGTTAACGATGGCAGGAGCCCATCAAATAGATAACGCCACACTCGCCCTGTTAACGGCAATAAAACTTGATGAACTAAAGATTTTTCCACTTACGCAAGAGGCTTTAAACCAAGGTATTAAAGAGGCTTTTTGGCCAGGACGGTTTGAGATTTTTGATAATATTGTTATCGATGGCGCGCATAATTTTGAAGGCCTTAATCGTTGTTTTGAAACCGTTAAAGACTATTTCCCTAAACGGCGCATTAAGGCATTATTTACCGTTATGAAAGACAAGGACTATTTGGCGATGATGGACGTCGTTGAACGCTACGCTGATGTCGTTTACTATACTGAAATTCCCTATCCACGCTGTGAAAAAGCGGAAGTGATTTTCCATCATTCACACCACCCTAACAAGTTTATGATAAAGGACTTTCACCAAGCCTTTGATCAAGCTCGGCCCAAATCGGCAGAAGAAGTTCTCATTGTTACAGGATCCTTGTATTTCATTAGTGAAATACGCATAAAACTCGTCTAAAGAGGGATACTATGCGACTTTTCATTGGAATAGGGTTAGATTATGATGTGCGTGAATATTTAAAAAGTGTTCAAACCGTTGTCAAACAAACGGCCTATCAAGGGAATTTTACTGATTTTGATAACTTCCATATTACAGTAAAGTTTCTTGGCGAGATTAAAGCAGAAGAAGTCAGTATGGTAGAAGAAGTTCTTGAAGAGGCAGTGAATGATCTTTCAGTTTTTGAGATTAAAATTGGTGATATCGGTTTCTTTCGTCGGGGTCGAAGCAAACTCATTTTTGTAAAAGTGACTGAGGGTATTAACCAACTAAACACCCTGCATCAACGAGTTGAAAGATATTTTAAAGCGGAAAACTTTGAGGCGAGCCATAAGTTTACGCCGCATATTACGATTGCTAGGCAAGTTTTATTCAAAGACAACCATGGCGCTTCACTACTCATGCCGCATTATTGTCCTAAAGTACGAATCGATACGGTGACGTTGTTTCAAAGTTCACGGATATTAGGAAAACTTACTTATACACCCCTTTATCATGTTAAACTCAGATGATAAAGGGGTTTTTAGATTGTCTAAAACGCTAAAATATGCTATGATTATGGCAGAAATCGAGGTGATTTTATGGGGATATTTACTGATTTCATTAATGCCCTTGTGCATTTATCGGTGATGATCGCAACATTAATCGTGTTGTACATTTTTGTCATTATGTTTTATGATGCCATGAAATCACTTAAAACCGGCATCCATGATCGCCGTCATGATCGTTTTACCTATGTCTTTTATGCACTCATTTCGGTATTCTTGATCATCGGGATTACCATTGCGAGTTATCGCACACTGGATCTATCCCAGTTTATTGCCGTGATGGTTTTAATCGTACTCATTATCCTTGTGCGATTTAATCCTAAATTCTTTAAGTAGTTTTAGCTGGAGGTGAGCCGATGAAGTCTTTGTTTTTATGGATAATAACCATTGCGTATGCATTCATTGCTTACCTTTTTATTTTTGGTGTCTTTGTCTTTTTGATTGATGTTCAAGTGCCAACGGAACTTGAGTATGATAGTGCCTTGTTTAAAACGCCATCGGCGGACACACAGTATGCCTACTTAGTCGAAGCAAGACAGTATGCGTTTGACCTTCGTTTAGCCCTGATTCATCACGCGGAAGAGACCATTGATATTTCTTACTATGCGGTTCACGAAGGAAGAAGTCGGGATATTTTTTTCGGGGCTTTACTAGACGCTGCTGATAGAGGGGTTTTCATTCGCTTTATTGTGGATGGTTTCATTGAAGGACGAGGATTTAACGATTCAAGTGCCATGAAGGCACTCGCTAGTCATCCAAACATAACTATTGCAAACTATGAGATTTTTGATTTAAGAGCACCCTACGCAGTGCAAAATCGATTGCATGATAAACTGATTATAGTTGATGCACAGTATGGTTTAATTGGCGGCAGAAACATCGGTGATCGATACTATTTTGATGATTCTGACCTCGCCAGTCCTACCCACGATAGAGATGTTTTAATCTTTGGTCATCCTTCAGTGGCAGTCAAAGACATGTCGGACTATTACGATTATTTGTTTAATCATCCATATAGCAGCATTTTAACAAGTGATGTAACCGCCGATTTCACGCCTTTCACCTCACTTTATAATCAGTACCTTAGTGAAAGCAATCTCGTTTTAACCACAACGATGGATGCAGTGCATGACAATGCCTTTAAAGTTGATAATGTAAGCTTCATTCGAAGCCCCTTAGATCGCTTTAATAAAACCCCCGTAGTCTTTAACACACTCATCGAACTCGCCTTAGATTATGACGATTTTATTGTCCAATCGCCGTATATTATTCTAAGTCAACCGATGCGTGAAATGTTTAAAGAGATTCGCTATGAACGCATGGTTTTATTAACAAATCATCCGTACACGAATCCGAATATTTTCGCCGTGAGTGGTTATTTAAGAGTTCGTCAGGATCTAGCAACACAAACAACGTTGTTTGAGTATCAAAAACCGCTAAGCCTACACACAAAAACCATTATAATGGGCGATGACATTAGTGTAATCGGCTCGATTAACATTGATCCTCGAAGCGTTTTTCTTAGTACTGAAAGTGTTGTGATTATTTACGATAAAGCTTTTAATGCCCATATGAGAGAAACGATTGAAACCTATTTACAAGACAGTTTGCAAGTAGACCAAGACTTGGAGTATATTGAGGGCTCAATTGAGCCAATTCAGTACTCAAACAGTCGAAGATTATTGGCACACTTGTTTAAATATCTTACGTATTTTTTTGATCAAATGCTTTAGGAGGAACCTATGAAAAAGATCACTATTTTGAGCTTATTTTTTGTCTTAACTGCATGCAGTTCTAGCACAGTAAATCTAAGGAACTTAGAGGATTATATCGACGATGACAACTATCTATTTATCGATATTCGCAACCCTGAAGAAGCCCATGTCGATGGATACATTGAAGGGTTCACTTTTTTACCACTCTATAGTTATCTCTTTGAAGAAGGCATAGTACGACCCCCAGGTATTCTTGGTTATCGTTCCAGTGATATACTAGATGAAGTACGCTTAAGAAGTTACCTCGATGAATCAAAAACCATTGTTATTATTTGTCGCACAGGCAATCGTACTGATTACTTTGAGGAAGTCTTAACGGATTTGGGTTACACAGTGATTAACTTAGGTGGTATTCATCAATACTCAGGAAGTCTCTTACGGTTTCCAAATGAGTAGTTTAAACAACAAAAAGTTCGCACACGAATTGTGTGATTGGTATCGGCTTCATCATCGTAAACTACCGTTTCGAGAAACTCACGATCCATATAAAATCCTCGTGAGTGAACTCATGCTCCAACAAACCCAAATGGAGACGGTCATTCCTTATTACAATCGCTTTGTCGAACGTTTTCCTGATGTGTACACACTCGCCAGCGCTGATGATGCTGAAGTTTTAAAATACTGGCAAGGACTTGGTTATTATCGCCGCGCGAACTACTTGCATCAAGCGGCAAAACAAATTGTTGAGAATTTTGCTGGGGTGTTTCCTAAAGACTATTCGGAGATTCTCTCGTTAAAAGGCGTTGGTGAGTATACCGCCGGTGCCATTCACTCGATTGCCTTTGGCCAGCCAACACCGGCCATCGATGGCAATGTTCATCGCGTATTGAGTCGCCTATTGTCCTATCCAGGCGATGTGACCACACGTAAGAGCGATACCTTTTTTAAAACCCAGCTGCAGGAAATGATTGTTTACGAAAACCCCAGCGACTTTACACAAGCTATGATGGAACTCGGTGCATTAATATGCAAAAAGCAGCCTTTATGTGAAATGTGCCCAGTGTCGAAGCACTGCAGTGCTTTTGTAAGTGGGACACAAAATGATTATCCGGTTAAGAAACCAAAAAAGCCGATCAGTATTGAGCATTACATAACCTTTGTTTATGATAACTCTGAAAGTCAAACAATGCTTATAAAACGTCCGGATAATGGTTTGCTTGCGAACTTGTTGGCCTTCCCGCAATATCCATCTGTAACGCTTGATAAGGCAATCCGAGCATTCGAGAATGAGTTTGCTTTAACGATTACGAAGGCGGATTATCTCTTTGATATTGATCACGTGTTCAGTCATAAAAAATGGTTAATGAAAGTTTACCGTGTTCACGCGGACCCTGTCCCTAAGTCAGTTTTATTCTATGACTTAGATAACTTACCGGAAGCCATCTCAAAAGCACACAGTAAAATAATCGAGCGAATTTAAAGAAAAAACCTCTATCTTGTGTATTAATTGTACGAATGGAGGTTTTTATTATGTTTTTAATCAAGGAGATGCCCAATCATGAACGACCCCGAGAGAGAATGATTGAGTTTGGTAAAGAAGCTTTGTCAAATCATGAGCTAATAGCAATCATTCTAAGAACAGGAACGACCGATTGTTCAGCCATTGAACTCGCACGAAATGTTTACTATAAATACCAAGGACTTAAGGCTCTTAATCAAACGAGTATCGTTGAACTCACTAAGCTTAAAGGGATTGGCGAAGCAAAAGCAATTCAGCTTTTGGCAGCCTTAGAACTCGGTAAACGCTTAAGTGAAGAAGCTTTTCCAAAACTCATTTCATTTCATAATCCGAAAACTGTTTATCAGTATATGAAAAACGATTTGGAAATGCTATCACAAGAAATGTTCTATGCTTTGTATTTGAATGCTAAAGGCCATCTAATCAAAAAACAACTCCTCTTTATTGGTTCTTTATCGAGTGCACTAGTGCATCCAAGAGAAGTCTTTAAGCATGCAGTTTCGGTGAGTGCTTCGAGTTTGATTATTGTGCACAATCATCCTTCCGGGGATCCTGAACCTTCTAGCAGTGATATGACTATTACTAATTTAATGGTTAAAAATGGTCGCTTGATGGACATTGAAATCATTGATCATATTATTATTGGTAAAGGAAGATATTACTCATTTAAACAACATCGCAAGTTATAGCCCGTTTTTTGTGCAAGCGAAACCGCTAATCAAATCTAAAAGTGGGAACGATATTTACCTTAACATAGTATACGATCGATGACTTTAGACAATGGCGAATAAGCATCCGTAAAATAAATCAGATTTTTCTAGACAAATAGAAGGAATATGCTATAATAAATAAGGCTATAAAAGCGTCGATTCATTGACAATTGCACCGTAATTTGATATGATTGTAACGCTAAGCAGCATACCGCTCAGAAAAGGTTTTAAAGCAAAGTCACCTTTATGGCGAGTCTTAAAATGAGGAGGTGCTCTATATGTATGCAGTGATCGAAACAGGTGGAAAACAACAACGTGTTGAAAAAGGTGCTGAGATTTATGTTGAAAAACTCGATGTAAATGAAGGCGATACGGTAACATTTGATCGTGTACTTATGGTTGGCGGCGATAAAATGAACATTGGGAATCCCTATGTCAGTGGGGCTTCAGTGGAAGCTAAAGTCGTCAAACATGGTCGTCAAAAGAAAATTATCGTATTTAAAATGAAAGCTAAAAAGAACTACAGACGTAAACAAGGACATAGACAACCCTACACAAAACTAGAAATTACAAACATCATCGCCTAAACAGCGAACAAAAAATATCGGAGGTGACAAACATGTTAATAGACATTAGAATGCTACAATGTATGGCGTCTAAAAAAGGTGTTGGATCAACCAAAAATGGTCGTGATTCACAATCTAAACGTCTAGGCGCAAAACTTTCAGATGGTCAATTCTGTACAGCAGGCTCTATTATCTATCGCCAACGTGGTACGAAAGTTCATCCTGGTGTCAATGTCGGCATCGGTAGTGATGACACGCTATTTAGTAAAATTGATGGTGTCGTCCGATTCGAACGTATTGGTAGAGATAAAAAACAAGCGTCAGTATACCCTGAATAACTAAGTGGCAAACAGAAGATTGTTTGCCATTTTTCTTTGCACCATGTATAATAGTTTTGAACGACAAAAACGAGAGTGAAATAATGATTCGACAAGCTCAGTTTAAAGACCTTGATACCCTCGATTCAATGAGTGTCAAAGCAATTAATGCAATGCACAAAGATGGCATTTTCCAATGGCAATTAAGCTATCCGAGAAAAAGCCATTTTCAAGTGGATCTTGAAAAAGAGAGCTTATACGTTTATGAGCTGGATAAGAGGATTGTCGGTGTGATGGCACTGTATGAAGAAAACGATCCGCCTTATCGCACAGTGTCTTGGCTTCGTGCCAATAGTATGGTTATTCACCGGATTATCGTTGATCCGGATTATCAGCACCAGCATATTTCCCAAAACTTATTATATTATGCACTTCAGCAATGTCGCATTCAAGGCTATGAATCCTTAAAGATAGATACCCATCCAAGCAATTATAAAATGCGTCATTTTTTAAAGAAAAACCAATTTATTGAACTTGAGTATATTCCTTCAATGCACAGGATTGGCTATGAAAGACTTATCGAGTTTGATAAAATGAACCGAATCATTATTTTAGGAAGCAGCGGTTCTGGAAAAACCACGCTATCTAAAATCATTCATGAAAAACTTCAGATGCCCTACTTACATTTAGACAGTATTTACTGGGCAAAAGATTGGACAACGATTGATAAAAACCTGTTTAATCAACGTGTGAGGGAGTTTATTAAATCGCATCCCCGGTTTGTCATTGACGGGAACTATACCAACTTTCCCAATTTCACTGAACGAATTAAACGTGCCGATACGATTATTATTTTAGACTACTCATTAAGCACGAACTTAAAAGGCATTATTGAAAGAGAACAAAAGTATAAACATCGATACCGCAGCGACATGGCAACGGGCTGTATCGAGAACATTGATCAAGAGTTTCTAAGCTATGTTTTTCGCTTTGAAAACAAGCAAAGACGGATGCGCGCAATGATTGATCAGTATCGTGGGCAGAAATTCATCTTGCGTTTTAAAAGTCGTCAAGACTTAATGCGTTGGACCGCTCAACTATGAGGTGAAACATATGTTTGTAGATTTAGTAAAACTAGTCATAAAAAGTGGTAAAGGCGGCGATGGAATGGTCGCTTTTCGTCGTGAAAAGTATGTGCCTAAAGGCGGTCCATCCGGTGGTGATGGCGGTCGTGGAGGCCATATAATTTTCGAAGGTGACGAAGGGCTTAGCACCTTGTTAGACTACCGCTTTAATAAAATTCTAAAATCAAATGATGGGGAAAATGGCAAGAGTAAGCGAATGAATGGTAAAAACGGTGAAGATTTAGTGCTTAGAGTGCCAATCGGAACCACAATTTACAACCACCGCGAGAATAAAGTCATCGCCGATATTACTGAACACCATCAGCAAGTTACTGTTTTAGAAGGGGGTCGTGGAGGTCGTGGGAATGTTCAATTCACTACGAGCCGCAACACCGCACCAGAAATTGCTGAAAAAGGTGAACCCGCAAAAGAACTTGAGATTCGCATCGAACTTAAACTGCTTGCTGACGTGGGTCTTGTCGGCATGCCAAGTGTCGGTAAGAGTACCCTCATCAGTGTGATTTCAAAGAGTCGCCCCAAAATTGCTGATTATCATTTCACGACACTGTCACCTAATCTTGGTGTTGTTGGCGTCAATGATGGACGCAGTTTCGTCTGCGCGGATTTACCTGGATTGATTGAAGGCGCTTCCTTAGGACAAGGTCTTGGTTTACAGTTTCTCCGCCATATTGAAAGAACGCGCGTAATATTACACATTATTGATATGAGCGCTTTTGAAGGTCGTGATCCTTATCAAGATTATACGATTATTCAAAATGAACTGGCTCAATATAAATATAACTTAACAAAAAGGCCGCAAATCATTGTCGCAAACAAAATGGATTTGCCAGGGGCTCAAGAAAACTTGAAAAACTTTAAAGAAAAGTATCAAGGGGAACAAACCATTGTTCCTATTAGCGCAGCTACTAAAGAAAACATTCAGTTTCTACTACAAAAAACCGCAGATTTACTTGAGAGCACCCCAACATTTTCTTTATATACCAAAGAAGATTATGCCGATACCGTTGTATACACATTTGAGGATCCTGGGGATGATTTTACCATTCATCTTGCCTCAGATGGGGTTTATGAACTTGAAGGCGAACGATTAAAACGCCTCTTTGAAATGACAGATTTTTCGACCGATCAATCAATCAAACGATTTGCTCGGCAATTAAGAACAATGGGCGTGGATGAAGCCTTGCGTAAAAAAGGCGTGAAAAACGGTGACACGGTAAGGCTGTTTGGCTTTGAGTTTGATTTCATCGACTAAGATATAGTTAGTAAACGAACTATAAATACTGTTTCATCAATAATAGCACCAACGTTTCACTAAGGATGTGATACTATGGAAGACAATAAAACACTTAGCGTTCACGATCAAATATTAAACATCATTTTAGAAGGTTCTCCGAAGCATTTGCAGGATGACTTAAATGATTTTCACCCTTCCGATATTGCGGAAGTTTTTGAGATGCTCGACGATGAGCAACAAGCCTTTGTATTAAACTATTTGAATCCACATGTTTTATCAGAAATCTTTGAGCATTTAGATGAAGATGATGCGGCGGATTACATTAAGCGACTTGAGACACAAAAAGGGATCTTTATCTTAGAAGATATGAACCCAGACGATGCCGCAGATATTCTCGGTGAAATGAGTGATCGTGATGTCCAAGATTACTTAGAAGGCATGAGTGAAGATACCCGTGAAGCTTTAAGCAGCCTTGCTTTACATAAAGAAGACACCGCGGGCGCAATCATGACCACTGACTACATCGAACTAAAAAAAGGTATCGATGTTAAAGATGCAATGAAAGAGCTGATCACAAATGCAAAAACGACAGAAGGTATACAGCGTTTATTCGTTGTAGACGACTATAATTTTTTAGAAGGCGTCATCGATCTCAGAAAACTTGTTCAAGCTCGCTCACCGAAAACGATCGATGAGCTTATGCATACCGATGTCATCACTGTTAAAGTAACTGATCGTGCTGAGTCTGCAGCGCGTATGATGCAAAACTATGGGGTCTATTTATTGCCCGTTGTTAATGAGCAAAACCAGCTTCAAGGGGTTATCACAATGGATGATGCTGCAGATATTTTAGATGAAGCGACCGATGAGGATTACGCCCGTTTCGCAACCATCAGTTCAGAAGCCGATGTCAATTTATCAGTATGGCGAAGTGCATTACATCGTCTGCCATGGTTAACTTTACTTTTATTTATGGGTTTGATTATTTCATCAATTATATCCCGCTTTGAAAACAAGATTGAAAAAATCACAGTATTAATGTTCTTTCAACCACTCATTTTAGATATGGCAGGTAACACAGGAACCCAAAGTCTAGCTGTCACAGTACGCGCATTAAGTAAAGATTATTTTAAAGATCGTAAAACACGGGTGAGTCATGTTTTAAAAGAACTCCGAGTTGGTATTTTCAATGGACTGGCAATTGGGGTTGTTTCGTTTTTTACAACATTTTTATTTTTAAGTGTTATGGGTATCAACTTAAACTATGGAACACCGATAACGATTGCTGCAACGGTCGGTTCAAGTGCCGCCATTGCATTAAGTTTTGCTGCGGCATTCGGTGCGTTCTTTCCGCTTTTCTTATTTCATATTAAGATTGATCCTGCGGTGGCAAGTGGTCCATTTATAACGACGTTAAACGACATCATTGGTCTAGTTATTTATTTCGGTATTGCCACCGTTTTCTTACTTCAAGGGGTGATGTGAGATGGCGAAGCTAACATTAATAAAACGCAATAAGCCAAAAGAAATACTAAGTTTACTCCGCAATGAAACACGTACTAAGGTCTTGCCGAACAAACTCGATCGTTATCATCCTTACGATTTAAGCGAAGCGTTACTGATCATAAACAATGAAGAACGCGAAAAATTGTACACGAACTTAAGCCTAGCAAAACTAACCGATGTATTTGAAAACTTAGACGAAGAAAAAGCCGCTGATTATATCCGAACCATGGATAAATCGCTCGTGGCACAAATGTTTGATCGGATGGAACCGGATGATGCCATCGATATTTTGCAAGAACTCACTGAAGACGAAGCCATTCAAATTCTTGCATTAGTCGATGAAAAAAAGCGTGAGCGGATTAAACGATTGGCGCGTTATCATCATTCGACAGCCGGTTCTGAGATGAACTCAATGTTCATTGCATTAACGCCAGAAATGGATGTTAAAGAAGCGATGAAAGAACTTGTTTCTCACGCTGATGAAGTTGAAGTGATCGATACCATGTTTGTTGTCGACGAGCAGCGAACGTTAATCGGTATCGTTGATCTCAAAGAACTAATCGTGGCAAAATACCCAAAGAAAATTAAGAACTTAATGCGTGATAAGTATTACTATGTTCATGTTGAAGATGACATCCAAGAGGTCGTAAAAGATATTCAAAAGTACGATACTTTAGCGATGCCTGTAATTAACGATCACGGACAAATTGAAGGTGTTATTACGATGTATGATGCCCTCGATATTATTGATGAAGAAGCTCACGATGACTTATCCAAACTCGCTGCAGTTTCTACAGAATACGACATGCGTGAATCGGCATTTAAAAGTGCTAAACGACGATTTCCTTGGTTAGCACTCTTGCTTGTACTAAATATCCTTGTTTCGACTGTGCTTGCCTCATTTGAAAAAACTCTTGAAGCGATTTTAGCGCTCGCGCTGTTTCAACCGTTAATTTTAGGGATGGCTGGAAACATTGGAACCCAGAGTCTTGCTGTCACAATTTTAGGTATTAGTCGCGAAACGTTAAGAACAAAACTCAATATCCTTCGTCACCTATCACAAGAGTTTCTCGTTGGATTACTAAACGGTGCGATTTTAGGTGCGTTAGCTTTCTTAATGGCGTACACATTACTCTCGATTGTTGACGTCGGCAATCAGCCACCCGAACTCGTCGCCATGGTTGTTGGT
>SKFS01000057.1 GCA_007117885.1 Candidatus Izemoplasma sp. | reverse complement strand
CCATAACGGCCTATGGCATTAAAGAAGCGTTAGAAGAAATCACCGAAGAAGCCATTACATTTTCCCCTCAAGCGCATAACACTGGCTTCTTTTACAGTGTCAATGATGCGTGGATTGTGGCACTTTCTTTTGAAGATGCACTACGATATGATTTCCAAGAATATGAAGCAACGTTTCAAAAGAATTACAATTTTATTCCACCCACTAGGCCTTAAAATGTCCTTGGGGATGACTTGATTTTGCTGAGTCGTGAAGGATCCTATTTAGCGAAACTTGTGGATATGGCATACATAAACACCGTTCGTTGCGATTTTTGGCAACCCGATAATATCGCAATGATCGAGTCGTTTCTCAACGGTGTTGGAAATACCCTTTTAAGATTTGTATTAAGGAACGGTCCTAGCGAACCATTAAGAAAGCATATTGATGCCTTTGATGCATAATATGGTCTGATAGAGCCACCTGTCGGACAGGTGGCTCTATTCGGTCCGTTTTCTACATGCAGCGGATACTTCACACAGAACTTATTGATAGACAGTTTTTCGGCTTTAAGGGTTCCAGGTGTTTCAGCCATTGCTTTTCCTTTTCGAGATCACGTTGTTTTTTCATCAAAAACCACCTTACCTTTCTGATACTATCGTCTCAAGGTTTGGTGGTCTTTAATAGTCGTCCTAGATTTGACGCTTACCATTATTCCATAAAAGAAAGCATTAGACTTCAACAAGTTCAAATGAATAATGAAATCTCTCCAATTATGTGACATTTTGCACAATAATAATAAGACAAAATGCACATTAATAATAAGACAAAGTGCACATTAATGTTGATGTTATGAAGCAATGATGATATACTTATATTGGGTGATACAATGGAGAAATATTATAAAAGGATTATGGACAAAGTATTGCAAGATGAACTTAGCGCATTCGGTGCTGTGTTGATTAACGGACCTAAATGGTGCGGAAAAACAACTACAGCTAAACAGTATGTAAAAAGCATATTGAATATGCAAGACCCATCACAAAAATCTAACTATCTAAAAACTGCTAAAATTAATCCACTTATTTTATTGCAAGGTGAAAATCCTAGATTGATTGATGAATGGCAACTTGCACCAGAACTCTGGGATGCTATTCGACATGATGTTGATGAAAAGCAAAAAGAGGGTTTATATATTCTTACTGGATCATCTAAAGTGGATGAATCAAAAATCAGTCATTCAGGTGTTGGTAGAATTTCACGCGTTTTGATGAGAACAATGTCTTTGTATGAGTCTACAGACTCAAATGGAACGGTTAGTTTATCGGATTTATTTGATTCGAAGTCTTTTAACATGACAAAATCTAATCTATCTATCAATGATATATCCAAATTAATTGTTCGAGGTGGATGGCCAAACAGTATTGGAAAAGATATTAAAGTTGCAATGAAGCAAGTTGCAGGTTATATCCAAACAATTGTTAAGACGGAAATTAAAACAATAGATGGTGTTGAAAGAGATGAGGCTAAAACATTAGCCGTGCTTAAATCACTTGCTAGACATACATCTACTCAAGCAACTGATGCTAAGATTGTAAGTGATGTTGAATCAAACCATTATTCCATACATAGAAATACACTAAGTGATTATTTAAAAGTATTAAGAGAGTTATATATTACTGAAGACTTACCAGCATGGAGTCCTAAACTTAGAAGTAAAACAACAATTAGAACTTCAAATACAAGACACTTCATTGATCCAGCTTTTGCAGCATCATTGTTAGGTGCAACACCAGATGACTTGTTAAGAGATATAGAAACAATGGGATTATTATTTGAATCTCTAGTTATTAGAGACTTAAGAGTATATACGGATTATTTAGGTGGTTATGTTTCTCATTATAGAGATAAATCAGGTCTTGAAGTGGATGCCATCATTCATCTCAATGATGGGAGATGGGCAGCTGTTGAAGTAAAACTCGGTTCACATGATATTGATGAAGCAGCTAATCATTTGATTGAACTTGTTGATAAAGTTGATGTGAAAACAGGGAGTGAACCGACATTTTTAATGGTAATAACAGGAACAGAATTTGGTTATCAAAGAGAAGATGGCGTTTATGTAGTTCCAATCGGATGTCTAAAGTATTAAATCATTGATAACGTAGAAATGAATCAGTTTTGTTCATGAGGTGTTTAACCTTGTAAAGGTAAACATATTTTAGCTGATTTTGATGTTACTTTTATACACACAAGGTTTATTTTGCAAGCAATATGGTTTTTTAACGCATGTTGAAAGTGTCACATTGCTTTCATTAAAAACCCCTTAACAAAGCCATTCATATTAAAGTAGAAGAAGCATCTAACCCCCTAAAAACTAGGTTAAATGCTTCTTTTTTTTACTTTTTGCCTGATGTGGAATCATGTTTGTATACTTTTAGCGTATAATTTTTCACGATTAGCGGTACTTTAAAATCGGTAGGAGTTAGATTTCTTGACAAGACGGTTATAGCTATGATAGAATTAATTATCAAAAGCGATAATGAGATTTAGGGTAAAAAACTATAGAGTCTTTCATAGAAGAACATCCTATCGTTGAAAGTGCAAAAACAGTGCATTTTAAAAAGCGTTGGAAAAACAGCTTTTAGTCTTTTTACTTTTTACAGCTGTAAGCCTCATCGTTTATTTCTTTTATCGTTTCCAATTAACTCTTTGTTTTTATGCAAGTTTGGTTAAGCGAAATCAATGATAGGATGAGTACTTATTTTTAACCATTTGGCTAATTTTAGGATTTGGCCGGGCTTTATATCTCTAATAACATCGAGTAAGGAGGGAAAAAATGCGTAAGAAGCTCGATAAAACGAAGTTCGGGATTTCATTAAAGCCAATCAATATGGCGATTATTAGTTACATTCAGTTGCACAATACGGTAACAACCAAGCAAATCATCGAAGATAATAAAGAGTATGCTCAAGCGTCAATCTATCGTGCAATTAAGGAGTTGTTGGATGTAGACATCATCGCGGTTGAGAAACAAGAAAAAGTTCACAGTGTTTTAGAGAGATACTTTAAGTTGAACTATGATGTTACGGCTAGTTTAGACCATGATACGGATCAAGAACAGTATGAAGACGTTGTCAATGCAGTCAATATTTGGATGAGTACTATTACATCGGAAATCTATGATTACTTAAACGAATGGGCCCAAACTAACGATGCGATACGCTTTGGTATGGGACGCGAGTTATTGCATGTCAGCGATGAAAATTTAATGTCATTTTATAGAGAACTACACACGCTTATTAAAAAGTATCAAAACATGCCAGCTAAAGGAGATGAGAAAATTTATGCCTTCTCAGCTTCATGGGTTCCTATAAAGAAAGGATAAAGTGTAAAAATGAATTATATTATTATTGGTATTTATTTAGGTGTTACCGTTTTTGAAATTATTGTCGATGTATTAAACTTCCGACACAGAAACACACCACTCCCAGAAAATGTAAAGGATATTTTTGATTCAAAAGCCTATCAAAAATCCCTTGATTACAGTATGGCAAACACAAAATTCGGTTTTGTTTCAACGGGAGTGAGAACATTGATGATGCTTGGGTTATTACTCTTTGGATTTTTCCCTTGGATCGAAGCTATTGCTAAAGAGCTGACAGACTTAGTCGTTATCCAAACATTGATTTTTTTGTTTGCTTTCTATCTTGTTAACCTAGTGATTTCGACACCATTTAGTTACTATCGGAATTTTGTTATTGAGGAACGTTTTGGTTTTAATAAAATGACAAAGAAGATATTTGTCATTGATTGGGTAAAATCGTTGGTTTTAACAATGATTATCGGTGGTGCTTTGCTCACCATTGTAACCTTAATTTATCTTACATTTATTGAGGTTATTATTGTGTTTATAACTATGATATTCCTGCTTATTGCCGCGTTTATGTTTGGTGCGTTTATTTTAAACGGATGGTTTATTAGAAAATTTAATAAGCTCGTACCACTTGAAGAAGGCACTCTTAGAACCCGTATCGAGGAACTTGCTGCACGTTTAGACTTTAAGATTAGTCGTATTTTTGTGATGGATGGTTCTAAACGTTCTTCGCATGCGAATGCTTTCGTTACCGGTTTAGGAAAAACAAAAGAGATAGTCCTATTTGATACCCTCATTCAGCAACTAACAGAAGATGAAGTGGTGGCAGTTATGGCGCATGAAATCGGCCATGTCGTGCATAAAGATGCACCTAAATACCTGGCTCGTAACTTAGTCATGGTTGCGGTTTATGCCTTTGCATTCGGTCTTGTTTTAACCAATGATATTTTCTTTACAAGTTTTGGTCTTGACGGTATTCAGTTGGGGTTTGCGGTGGTTTTAATGACGCTTGTATTAGGACCTATCGAGATTATTTTCGGTCTTTATGCGAATGCATTTAGTCGTCGATTTGAATATAGAGCCGACGCCTTTGCAGCTAAACACACATCGAAAGAAGCCATCAATAATGGTCTTATTCGCTTGACTAAAGAAAGCTTCACGAACTTATCACCCCATCCGCTTTATGTTTGGGTTTACTATAGTCATCCCCCAATTAGTGATAGACTTAAAGCGTAGCAATCTCAATCATTCGTCTGAAGAATCTTGTTTATGTTTAAAGGAGTTTAGGAAAACGCTGAAATAATACCATCTTCACAGTATTTTCAAATTGGATACGGTATAATAGTTTCAATGAGTCATATTTTTGGAGGTCTTTTATGAAGCAATATAGTAAACCTATTGGTAAAACGTTAGGCTTTATTTTACTTTACTTAATCGTTAATGTAATCATCACGGTAGTTCTGTTTATCGCTTTGGGTGTTGAAGATCCTGCTGAAGTATCAGCAAACAATATCACCTTAACGTTGCTTGCGACACAAG
This sequence comes from Candidatus Izemoplasma sp., assembly GCA_007117885.1. Classification (GTDB taxonomy): domain Bacteria; phylum Bacillota_I; class Bacilli_A; order Izemoplasmatales; family Izemoplasmataceae; genus CSBR16-104. Next base: position 40,446 of record SKFS01000057.1, on the reverse strand, counting down.
TGATTATCTTTCTGGGTATCTTGATTATCTATCAACCTGGATTTGTCCGCCATATGCGCTTTAAAAAGGTGAAACCCTATGTGTTATTTTGGGCACTGATTGTTGGTTTTGCGGGAATTAACATCAGCGTGTTGCTCATTCATTTTGTCGAGTTTTTGTTTCCTGAAGCGGTACAGTCTTACATTGAAGCCATTGAAGCTAGTATTGGTGGCGCTGATTTGTGGCTAAGTTTTCTTGCGGTGGCTTTAATGGCGCCGCTAGTTGAAGAGATTGCTTTTAGAGGCATGTTTTTTCGTTGGTTTGAAAAGACGAATATGCGTCCTTGGGTTATTATTCTATTAAGCGGCTTATTTTTCGGTCTTTTTCACTTAAACATTGTTCAAGGGGTTTTTGCCTCAGCGATTGGGATTATTTATGCGCTAGGGTTTTATTGGACTAAATCTATATGGGTACCGATTGCGATGCATTTTGGGAACAATGCGTTTGCTTCATTGTCGGTTTTAATTCCTGAAGCCGTTTTTGAAGAAACATGGTTTATCGTTTTGAGTTATGGTTTAATTTTACTTGTACCTATTGGCTTATGGCAAATTAAGAAAACCGTTGGACAGGTTGACGATGATCGTGATGAGTATCAGCCAATAAAGTACACGCTCGATGAGGAAGAAGCGTGATGAAATGACTAAAAGAATTGTTCATGCATTGATTGCTGGTGCAGTACTCGGTGTTATTTGTGTCGTGGGTGCTTCAGTTCGATCGGGGTTTACAGCCTCACCGGACTTTGTTTTTTCACTTTGGTATAATCGTGTGATTATGGGATTAGTTATTGGTGCATTTTGGCCATTATCTCAAAGAAAAAACGCACTTTTACGAGGTGCAGTACTCGGATTATTGGTGTCCTTTGCTTTTTATAGCTCAACAGGGTTTGAAGACGCCGTTAGTTTTATTGCCGGGATTGTCTATGGTGTTCTTATCGAAGCCTATCTTTTTCTCTATGTCAAACAAGATCGTTAATAGATTTTTAGGACTTTATACTTTGGATGATTGATGCAATCATCCTTTTTTATAATTTAAAGTGTATTTAACCGATGTTTTAAAATGGTCAATGATATAATGAAGCTAATCACATAAAAATTCATAAGGAGTGAAAATATGGCCACTGAAGTTGTCAAAAAAGACAAGTTATCATTTCCAAGTTTAATACGTTTTAACAAGATTATGGGGACGGTCCACTTAATTCAAGGGACACTCATGATGCTCTTTGCGTTTTTAATTTACCCGAACTTAGATGGAACAGGGACGCAAACGTTTACCATTCCAGTTGTGGGGAATTACTTAGAATTTGTTCAAGGTGAAGGGCTAGTTTTAACGACAACCGATACACTATTTCAATTACCGTTTTTACCGTTAACGGCGAGTTTCTTACTTATTTCAGGTATTTTCCATTTTATTATTGCTGTGCCTTACAAGAAGAAGTACGTGGATGATTTAAAGCAAGGCATCAACAAACTACGTTGGTATGAGTATGCACTGAGTTCATCGTTAATGATTGTTTTGATTTCTTCATTGTTTGGTGTTCGTGATATTGCAGTATTTGCCTTAATCGCACTCGCAAATGCAGCGATGAATCTATTTGGTTTAGATATGGAGCTACTTAATGCTGGGACCGATAAAACAGAGAAGAAAACAAATTGGTTACCGTTTATTTTTGGTTCAATTATTGGACTTGCACCATGGGTAGCGATTGCTTTTTATATTGGTGTCAATCCAAACTTAGATGCAGTTCCTGGCTTTGTATGGGCGATACTTGTTACGTACTTCCTAGCCTTTAACACCTTCCCTGTTAATATGTTTTTACAGTATAAAGGGATTGGTAAGTTTAAAAACTATCTGTATGGTGAGCGCGGCTATATTATTTTATCGTTGGTCGCAAAAACGATTTTAACTTGGCTTGTACTCTTTGGCGCATTCCAACCTTAATTCAATTAGGTATTGATTATCGGAAAGGCGCTTGTTATAATGGTTAAGATGGTGATGGAGTTCACCGATAACCGCAAATGCTGATGACTCCTGTTAACGTTTTTACGCGTGGACAGGAGTTTTTTTATTGGAGGGAACCATGATGATGTTAAGTTTAGCTTACTTAATTTTATTCGGCATGTTAGGACACATACTTTTTAAAGCGATCAAACTCCCCGGTCTTATAGGTATGTTGTTGGTCGGGATTGTTATTGGCCCACAAGGGTTTGATTTGTTAAGTGAGAGTCTTTTAGCCATTTCTGGGGATTTACGAAAGATTGCACTGATTATTATTTTACTTAGAGCAGGACTCGGATTGAACCGCAGAGCGATTCAAAGGGTTGGTAAAGTTGCCGGGACGATGAGTGTGATTCCGGTGGTTTTTGAAGGGTTAATGATTTTGTTTCTGGCGATGTGGTTATTGGAGTTTAGTTTTATTCAAGGAGGCATGTTGGGATTTGTTATTGCTGCGGTCTCACCGGCTGTGATCGTCCCAGCGATGTTAAAACTCATTAGAGATAAGGTAAGTACAAGAAGCCATATCCCAACATTAGTGCTCGCTTCAGCGAGTATTGATGATGTTATTGCGATTACACTTTTTTCGATGTTTTTAAGTGCTGCAGTGACGGCGAGTAACCTCGCTGTGCTAAGTGTATTAAGTTTACCATTGTCGATACTCTTAGGAATCCTTATTGGATTTGTGATTGGGGTAGGCTTAGTATGGCTATTTACGAAGTTTCGCATCCGTGACACGAAAAAGATATTGATATTATTGGCGGTTAGCATTCTTTTTGTAAGTTTTACTGAGCAAATAGAAGAATATATTTACATTGCCTCGCTTTTAGGTGTGATGACCTTAGGACTGGTCATTGTTGAACGCCGAAAAGTTGTGGCTGAACGATTAGCGATTAAGTTCGATAAGGTATGGGTTTTAGCGGAACTTTTCTTATTTGTTTTAGTTGGGGCGGCTGTCGATGTGACTGTGGCTTTAGATGCTGGAGTGATCGGTTTGATTTTGATTTTTTCTGGTTTAATAGCGCGGTCATTTGGCGTTTTTATTGCAACATTGAGAACAAATTTTACATGGAGAGAAAAGTCCTTTTTATTCATAGCATTTATTCCTAAAGCGACTGTGCAAGCTGCAATGGGATCAATTCCTTTAACGTTAGGTGTACCTGGTGGAGAAATTATATTGGCAATTTCTGTTTTGGCTATCTTAGTGACAGCACCGTTAGGTGCAAGTTTAATTCAGTTAACTGAGAAACGATTATTGCAACAAGAATAATGACAGACCTATAGGTTTGTGATACACTGTCCATAAGTCGTATCTTAGGTGAATAGTATGAGGCAAGAGGTAGGGTATTACAGGTCGCCAATTGGTCCATTACGGATTGTGGTGATGGGGGTTAATTTAATCGGTATTGATTTCGTTGAGAAGATTAAGGAAAGCGATTCATCGGCGATGCTTGACGATGTACTTCGACAACTTAATGAGTATTTCCTTGGGGTAAGAAAAGTATTTGATGTCAACCTTGACTTGGTAGGGACAAACTTTCAAAAGCAGGCCTGGCAGCGACTGATTAACATCCCTTATGGCGAAACCCTATCTTATCAAGAACAAGCCCGATCCATTGGCTATCCTAAAGCGTATCGAGCGATTGGCAATGCCAACGGGAAAAACCCTATCACGATTATTGTACCTTGTCACCGAGTCTTAACGAGTACGCAAGAAATCGGCGGTTATTCATCAGGCATTCATCGTAAGAAGTGGTTATTAGAACATGAACAAAGATTTAAGTGAGGTGAGTTATGGGGACCATTATTAATGCCATTGCGGTTGTGGTTGCAACATTTATTGGACTAGTGTTCAAAAAGCGACTTCCTGAGACGTTGAAAGAGTCGTTGATGTTTGTGTTAGGATTAGTTATTTTTGTGTTGGCCTTTGGCTGGTTTTTAAGTGATTTTTTAGTGCTTGAGACCGACGGGTTTTCAACATCGGGAGAACTCCTAGTATTATCTTCGTTAGTCATTGGCACGTTGATTGGCACAAAAGTGGATATCGATGGTAAGATAACTCGGTTGTCTGAACGGGTGGAACATAAATATCAGTTACCGCCATTAGCTAAAGGCTTTGTGGCAGGCACGTTGATTTTCTGTGTTGGTGCGTTGGCGATTTTAGGGCCTATCTATGAAGTCGTACATCAGGATTTAACTTTATTGCTGCTAAAAAGCATGCTCGACTTTGTGACCGCGATGATGTTAGCGACAGTTTTTGGTGTTGGTGTGGCTTTTGCTGCGATCAGTGTTTTAATTTATCAAGGAGCGATAACCTTATTAGCTGTTCAAGCGGATGCTTTTTTAACACCAGAGATGTGGACGAGTTTATCGATGGTAGGAAACATTATTATTATTGGAATTGGGATTAATTTTATGAAACTCAAACAGGTCAAAGTTGCTAATATGTTGCCATCTTTACTTGTGCCTATTGTTTATTACTTAGTTATGAGTTGGTTCTTATAGTATTTCTTGACAAGAAAAGCTGGATAACTTATAATACAAATGAATTGAATAATCTTCAGGGCAGGGTGAAATTCCCGACCGGCGGTATAGTCCGCGAGCCGAAGGCACGATTTGGTGAAATTCCAAAACCGATAGTTATAGTCTAGATGAAAGAAGATGTCGTTTTTTGACTATTTTTTGCTCATGAAGACATTCTTCATGAGCATTTTTTAATGCTAGAAGAGGAGGAAAAGAATGAAAACGAACAGAACGCTTCAAATTGTAATTATTGCGAACTTAACAGCAATTTCAACACTGCTTTACTCAACACTAAAGTTTCCTTGGCCCTTTGCAACATTTTTAGATATTCAATTCTCGAACTTGCCTGCGATTATTGGTGGTTTTGCGTTAGGTCCCCTTAGCGGTGTACTCATAGTGATGTTACGAACATTGCTTAAACTAGCGATTGTCGGCACTTCCACACTTTATGTCGGTGAAGGTGCAGACATCATTATTAGTACTGCTACGGTGTTGGCCTCATCCATCGTTTATTTACGTTACCGTACACGTAAAGGTGCAGTTGTTGCTTCATTAGCCGGAATAGTAACATGGGTTAGTGTTGCTGTATTTGCGAACTATTTCTTTTTAATCGATTTTTACATTAATTTTTACTTTGGCGGTGACCCAGAACCCTTGCTGCAGTTCATGTCTCGTATACCAAACATTACTATTGATAATTTCATGGGGCTTTATATTGTGTATGCAGCGATTCCGATGAATATTGTTTTATCAGGATTAGTGTATGGGATTACTTTTTTAGTGTATAAACGGATTTCTCATTTTATCGACGATTTAAATGATAAGTTTTTTCCTAGAGATCGTTTATCACCAACGGTGAAAACCGATGAAAATCCTAGTTGATGCGGACGGTTGCCCAGTTCGTAAGATAGTCGTTAACATTGCAAAAACGGAAGAAATTCCGCTTTTAATCGTTAGTAATCTTCATCATCATATTGAAGAAGACTATGGAGAACATCTTCGTGTTGATGATTCAGTAGATGAAGCCGATCATGCGATTATATCCCGCACTCAAAAAGCGGATTTAGTCATTACTCAAGACTACGGTTTAGCGGCTTTAGCATTGAGTAAAGGCGCCTATGTTTTACATCAAGACGGTTGGTTTTATACCAATGAAACAATTGATGGGCTCTTAATGAAACGGTATTTAGGGCAAAAGATGAGAAAGAGAAACAAGCGACTTAGTGTGATTCCCAAACGGACTCAAGTTCAAAACACCAACTTTGAGAAGGCATTAAAGATGTTTATTGATAAAACGAAGACTATGCGTGATTAAGAATTTACCAAAACAAAAACATAGGGATTTTGAGTTGTTTTTTTATTGACAAACGATACTATGAACAGTAGAAAAAGTGAGGTGCAACATGAAAGAGCGAAAGGTACTTGAGTATTTTATTAAGACATTGAATGGCATGGCTTTAGGGTTGTTTTCAACATTGATTATTGGGGTGATTGTTCGTCAAATCGGTGATTTCACGAATATTCAGGTCATTTCTCAACTCGCGGCCGTTTTAATGAGTTTAATGGGAGTCGGCATTGGAGTGGGTGTTGCTTGGAGTTTTAAACTTACCGGATTACCGCTAGTTGCTGGCGCTGTTGCAGGGGGAATTGCGACACAAGTTCCACTTAGAGCGGATCCTGTTATTGCTTATGTAACAGTCATTGTGGCGATTGAAGGGGTACGTTTTTTACTGCGTAAGAAAACGCCTTTTGATATTGTTTTAATTCCTTTGGTTTCAAGCTTTTTAGCATTGATGACGGTTCTAATCATCGAACGCCCTGTCCTTGCAATGATGGATGCGATATCATGGTATATCGACTCAGCAACAGCCTACACGCCCTTTTTTATGGGCATAATTATTGCTGTTTTAATGGGCATGGCACTGACGGCACCGATTAGCAGTGCAGCAATAGCTGTGAGCATTACGCTGGGTGACCCGGGAAGTCAAGCGAGTTTAATTGCTGGCGGTGCTGCGGTGGTTGGTGGCGCGACACAAATGATTGGTTTTGCTGTAATGAGTCGTAAAGATAATACGATGGGTGCTGTTTTATCAGTGGCTTTTGGAACGTCAATGCTACACTTTAAAAACATCCTGAGAAAACCGATTATATGGTTGCCCCCCATACTTGCCTCCGCGATTTTAGGACCACTATCTACCGTGGTTTTTGAAATGCACACACGTTATGAGGGAAGCGGTATGGGAACAAGTGCCTTTGTGGGTCAGTTTGCAACATTCGATGCGATGGGCTATGGGGTAACGACAATCTTCATTGTCGTGTTAATGCATTTTGTGTTGCCATTCCTGTTCGTTTTTATCTTTGATACAATCTTTAGACGTAAGGGTTGGATTGTTGAAGGCGATTTCTCGCTTTCCGAGACATAAATAAAGAAGACCAAAAAACGGTCTTCTTTATTTTTGATAATTCGGTGCTTCAACGGTCAGTTCAATATGATGGGGGTGAGACTCAATATAACCCGCTTGGGTAATTTTTACAAACTGGCCTGTATCTTGAAGATTCTTAATGGTTTTTGTTCCACAGTAACCCATGCTAGAGCGCAACCCGCCGATTAATTGATAGACGACATCTTCAACTTTTCCTTTGTAAGGAACTCTTCCTTCAATCCCTTCAGGCACCAGTTTTTTAGCTTGGATATGGTCGCTTTGAAAATACCGATCACTGGAGCCTCTTTTCATGGCGGCGACTGAGCCCATGCCTTGATAAATCTTATATTTCCGACTTTGATAGATAATTTCTTCACCGGGAGACTCCTCACATCCCGCAAGCAAACTCCCTAACATTACGGTATCAGCACCGGCTGCAATCGCTTTTGCAATGTCACCACTATACTTAATACCTCCATCCGCAATGACAGGGATTCCGGCTTTTTTAGCAACTTTCGCGACGTCGATAATCGCTGTTATCTGGGGCACACCGACTCCTGCAATGACACGAGTGGTGCAGATAGAACCCGGACCTACCCCCACTTTTAAGGCATCGGCACCGGCTTCGATTAGTGCTATAGCGGCTTCCTCAGTGACGATGTTGCCTGCAATGATTTCAAGAGCAGGATACGCTTCCTTAATGCTTCGAACCATCGATAACACCCCTTCGGAATGGCCATGAGCCGAATCGACAGTGATAACATCAACGCCAGCTTTGACGAGCGCATGCACCCGATCTAAGGAATCGTTTGACACGCCAACTGCGGCACCGCATAATAATCGTCCTTGCCCATCTTTGGCGGCTTCTGGATAGGTTTTTGCTTTTTCAATATCCTTAATGGTAATCAATCCTTTAAGACGATTATCGGCATCGACGATAGGAAGTTTTTCGATACGATTTTTTAGAAGAATCGTTTTTGCCTCTTCAAGCTTGATTCCAACGGGTGCTGTGATAAGTGAATCAGCGGTCATAAACGTTTCAACACGCGCGGATAAGTCCTCTTGAAAACGAATGTCGCGGTTGGTTAAAATCCCAATTAAGGTTTGATCTTCTTTAACGACAGGAAAACCAGAAATCTTATAATGTTTCATCAATTTTTCGGCTTCTTCTAAGGTTTGGTCTTTTCCTAAGACAATTGGATCAGTAATCATTCCTGCTTCACTTAGTTTGACTTGGCGCACCATCTCAGCTTGTGCTTCAATGGAAAGATTTTTATGGATAAACCCGAGACCGCCTTGCCGAGCTAGTGCAATGGCCATCGCACTTTCTGTGACGGTATCCATCGCACTGGAAACAATCGGAATGTTAAGTTTAATCAAAGGAGTTAACTGCGTTACTAACTTCGTCTCCTTAGGTAAAACGTGTGAGCGTTTAGGAATCAGTAAAACGTCGTCAAACGTGAATGCGTCTTGAATTATTTTCATATTTTTCACCTCGTTATTCCCATTCGATGGTGCCAGGGGGTTTGGATGTAATGTCATAAACAACCCGGTTTATGCCTGAAACTTCATTGACGATACGACGAGATAGTTGGTCAAGCACAGAATGGGGAATCTTAGCCCAATCTGCAGTCATCCCATCATTGGATGTTACTGCCCGGATAACAAGCACATGTTCATAGGTGCGCTGGTCGCCCATAACACCCACAGTTTTTACGGGCGTTAACACAGTGAAATATTGCCAAATACTTTGGTTTAGATTGTGCTCAGCGATAACTTCATGCAATATTGCATCGCTTTTGCGCACCAGGTCTAATTTTTCTTTCGTAATCGTACCGATAACCCGAATGGCTAGTCCAGGACCTGGAAAAGGTTGTCGATCAATCATTGACTGAGGGATGTTTAGCTCTAAACCTAGTTTTCGTACTTCATCTTTAAAGAGTTTATTTAAAGGTTCAATCAAGTCCAGTTTCATGACTTCAGGGAGTCCCCCAACATTGTGATGAGACTTAATTGTCTGTGCGGTTTCTGTACCTGACTCAATCGTATCCGTATAAAGCGTACCTTGTGCTAAAAACGCTACATTTTTCATTTCATCTGCAACCTCATCAAAGACTTCGATGAAGGTATTACCGATAATTTTACGTTTTCTTTCCGGGTCAGAAACCCCATCTAAGGCATGAAGAAATCGTTTTTCAGCATTGATTTTAATAATATTAAGGTTCAAATTTTCCTTAAATGTCTTCATCACCTGATCGGCTTCGTTTTCTCTTAAGAGTCCGTGATCAACAAACAGACACGTCAGTTGATTGCCAATCGCGCGATCAATTAAAACGGCCGTAACACTTGAATCAACGCCGCCAGATAAACCTAAAACAACCCGCTTGTCTTTCACTTTCTCACGAATTAAGGTCACTTGTTCTTCTAAATAGTTTTCCATGGTCCAATGGGCTTTGGCTTTACATAGGTTAAAAACAAAGTTACGTAATATCTCAGTGCCATTCTCGGTGTGATTGACTTCAGGATGAAACTGAACACCATAGAGTTGTGCATCAAGATTTTCAATAGCAGCAATTGAACACGAAGCGCTTTTCGCTAAGACAGTAAAGTTTTTGGGAACGGTCATGACATGATCACCGTGGGACATCCACACGTGTTGTTGTGGGTTCAAGCCTGAAAATAGCCCACTATTCTTCACAATACTAATCTCTGCGTGACCGTATTCTCTTAAAGGTGTTTTCTCAATCGTCCCACCAAGGTGATGAACGATCAGTTGCATGCCATAGCAAATACCCAAAATCGGTATTTCTAAATTAAAAATATCAGGGTCAATCGATAACGCATTTTTCGCGTAAACACTGTTAGGCCCACCACTGAGGATAATACCTTTTACAGATTTGAGATTTTTAATGGCATCGGCACTAAGTGTATGCGGATAAAGCTCACTATAGACCCCAAGTTCACGGATTCTACGGGAAATTAGTTGATTGGTTTGACTGCCAAAATCAAGCACGATGATTTTATCAAAATCCATAGGTCCTCCTATTAAAAAAAACGTTCTTTTGAACGTCAATGAATGCTGAAAAAAGCATTCATAGTCCCAATATTTAAGGTAGTGGGGTAGAGACGTTCGAACCGTATTATCGACATTATATGAATCGTGTCTTTATTGTACTTGAAAATCACGGAAATAACAATTGCTTATCAGGAACTTTTTCTTGAAAGCGTAACCACCCCAAATAAAACGCAAATCGCGTATAATAAGACTAAGTTTAGGAGGGACAACATGCATGAAATGAATCCTGAGTCCATGGAAAAACGTGAACTCTATCAATTGATGACTGCAGTGATTGCACCAAGACCCATCGCTTTTGTAACAACAAAAGGAACGAACGGTGTAATCAATGCCGCACCATTTAGTTACTTTAACGCAGTTACTTCAAAACCCCCAAGAGTTTCGGTTGTGGTGAACTATGCGCAAGAAGGAATTAAAGATACCGCGAGAAATATCCTTGAATCAAAAGTATTTGTGGTGAACATTGTGACTGAAGATATTTTAGAGGCTGTAAATGAAACAGCTCGACGATTACCCTCAAATGAAAGTGAAATCGATCGGACAAACTTACACTTAGTCGATAGCACAGTAATTGACGTGCCTCAAATAAAAGAAAGCAAAGTGCGTTTTGAGTGTCGCTTAGATGCACGCGTTCCTTTTGAAAATGCCGATATGTTTATCGGTGAGATTATTAAAATACATGTCCACCCTGAGGTGCTAACCGATCATCGTGTTGACGTATTAAAACTTTCCCCGATCCTTCGTTTAGATGGCAATAACTACGGCACAATCGGCAAGATAATTACCTTAAAACGACCCATATAGGAGGGTGACCATGATTCATTTATACCAACATCCCAAAAATAACGCACCGATCTTTTTATTGCTGCATGGCACGGGTGGTGATGAACACGATTTAGTTCCCTTTATTAACACCATTTTACCTGACGCAGGATACTTAAGTGTCCGCGGTGAAGTCAATGAAAACGGATTAAACCGTTTCTTTAAGCGTATCCGACCGGGAGTATTTGATTTAGAAGACTTAGCCATTCGGACCGAACATCTCGATCAGTTTCTTACGGAAGCTTCAAAACAATACCAGTTTAATCGTTCTAGTCTTATTGCTTTAGGTTATTCAAACGGTGCCAACATTGCGGCCAATGTGTTACTGACGAAAGGTGCTGTGTTTAAAGCCGCTTTATTAATGCATCCAATGGTACCAAGACGAGACATACAGACAGTTGACCTCAAGCAAACACCGATCCTGATTACTGCGGGTCAGCACGATGCGATGTGTCCTATATCTGAAACTAAAGAACTTGAGAAAATACTGACAGGGTTTAATGCGAAAGTCCAACTTGAATGGTTTGCGGGAGGCCATGAGATTACAACCGCAGAAGTGAAAATTATTAGTGAGTTTACTAAAGCCTTAAATTAGGCTTTTTTTATGTGATATTTAGTATAATAGAGTTGAAAGGACGTGAAAAGATGTTAGAGATTATAAACTACTCTAAAAGTTATGATGGTAAAAAGAAAGCCTGTGATACAATTAATCTATCGGTTGAAAAAGGCGATATCTACGCTTTTATTGGCCATAATGGGGCCGGTAAAACAACATTACTTAAATCAATCGCGGGGATTTTATCTTTTGAAGAAGGGGATATATTAGTTGACGGATACTCAATTAAAAAAGCGCCTTTAGAAGTAAAAAAAAGAATTGCGTATATTCCCGATAATCCTGATATTTACGAGTCACTAACCGGCATTCAGTACTTAGATTTTATCGCGAATATATTTAAGCTAGACGAAGACCGTAGACGACAACTGATTCGTGAATACACTAACCTATTTGAGATTGATCATGTTTTAAATGATACCATTGCTTCATACTCCCATGGGATGCGACAAAAACTTGTTATTATCGGCGCTCTGATTCATGAACCAGAGCTATGGTTACTCGATGAACCGTTCGTTGGACTTGATCCAAAAGCGAGTTATTTACTGAAAAAAATCTTTAAAGATAGGGTTTCGAAAGGATCAGCCATTTTCTTTTCAACGCATGTCCTTGAAGTTGCAGAAAAGCTTTGTAATAAAGTGGCCATAATTAAACAAGGTAAAATCGTGACAGTCGGCGACACCCAAAAGGTCATTCAAGATAAATCATTAGAAAAACTATTTATGGAGTTGTTAGAACATCATGAAGACCTATCGTAGTTTAATGAGAGTCTTATTGAAAGAAAATTTCTCGTTAAAACGACTTTTGGGATTCGATTATAAAAAAGAGAAACTAAAAGGGTTTTTGATCGGTTTAGCGATTCTTTACGCGCTTGCAGTTTTCTTTGGCATGATTGGTTATCTATTTTATGATTTAGGCGAGTTTTTAGTGTTCCTTAACGCAGCCGATTTAATGCTTGTCTTTTTAGCAAGCTACGCAATCTTGTTCGGTGTATTTTTAGCATTTTTACGGTCAAATGGGTATATTTTTCACTATAAAGATTATCCTCTTTTAGGCTCCTTACCGATTCATTCAAAAACATTGCTTATCGCTAAATTATCACTGATGTTTATGATGATTTATGCGATGATGTTCCTCATGAGTTTACCCGTATTATTTGCTTACTTTTATTGGACAGGCTTTAGTATAATCCGCCTGCTTCTAAGTGTCGTAGGGCTTTTGTTTTTACCGATTTTTCCTGTTTTAATCGGTGCCTTTATGACATTGCTTATCGCAAGAATTACTGTGCGGTTTCGCTATGCTAACTACTTAAACATTATTATTATGGTTGTCGTATTAATCGGCTTTATGGTGGCATCGTTCTCGATGAGTAGTGGTGATTTTGAGAATCCATTAGTTAGCCAACAAAGTTTTATGGATCGTTTAGCACAGTTTTATTTACCACTTCATTGGTTTCAAGTCGGTGTCCATCAAGCGAACATTATGATGATTTTAGGGGTCGTCGCATTGAATGCTTTACCGATTGGACTCTTTGTTTTGTTGGCGTATGATTTTGTTAATCGAACGAATCAAGTTGGGATGAGTGCGATGAAACGAAATCATCAAAAAGATGCTGTTTCCCGTTCGCGTTCGACGCATCATACGTTAGTGCATAAAGAAATGAAACGGTTCTTTTCACTTCCTATCTATGTCCTAAATGCTGGCATTGGACCGCTTTTTTTACTCATTGTTCCTTTACTGGGTATCTTTTACCGCAGTTCAATTCAGTCTATTTTTATTGAAGTTGGCGGTTCGGAAGTCAACATTGAAGTGGGTATTTTGTTGTTTGTTAGTTTTTCTTTGGTTATGGTGTATACGACTGCAATTAGCTTATCATTAGAAGGGAAAAACCTTTGGGTTTTAAAGAGTTTACCCTTAAGAGCGATAGACATTGTTTTCTCAAAGATTATCTTTAACCTTTACTTAGGCATTCCGCTCGCAGTTTTCGCTGTGATAGCACTTGGAATTACATACAGTGTCGGCAGTATTGCGTTGATTGTTATGGTTTTTGCGGCTATCGTTTTTGGGTACTTAATTACAGTTTTTGATGCAGTCATTAATCTTCATTTACCAAAACTTGATTTTAAAAATGAGGTAGAGGTCATTAAGCAAAGTGCCAGTGCACTGTTTGCTATATTTGGCGGATTTGCGCTGATTGCATTGAATGGAGTTATGTTTTACTTTATGAGTCGTGGCGTGGGGTTTTCACTTAATCTATTGATTATTTCTTTAGTGAACTTAGTCTTAAGCTTGCTTTTAACTTGGTATATTTATAAGCGGAGTGAACAACTAATCTACGCGATGAAAAGTTAAAAAAAACACCTCGTTGAGGTGTTTTTATGATAAGAGTAATGCCGCTAATAGGAAATAAATAAGAAGACCTGTAATATCTTTAATCGTTGTAATAAAGGGAGCGCTCGCGGCCGCTTGATCGGCACCTATTTTTAACATTATATAAGGAACCATAAAGCCGAGTGCTGTCGCAATCGTAATCGTAAAGAGGATTGCGTTTGTGATGACAAACGCTAGCCGAAAATCGCCTTGCCAAACAAAGGCAATCGCACCAGCGGCAATCCCTAACATGATTCCCATTGTGAAACCAACTAAAACTTCTTTACCCCATTGTTTTATAAAGCGTTTGAAGTTGATATGGCCTAACGCCAGTGCGCGAGTAAAGATTGTTGAGGATTGTGTCCCAACGTTTCCTCCCATATCCATTACGACCGGAATAAAGAAGGCAAGTGCAGTGACAGCTGCTAAGGTTTCTTCGAAGCCTTCAATCACAAATCCAGCTAAAATTCCACCGATTAGCGTAATGATTAAAAAGGGTACACGAACACGCCAAATCTCCCATAGTTTACCACTTGTTAAAACTTTACTTCGGTCGGTTTCTTTTCGTGAAAACTCAAGGAAACCGGCATTGGTTAGGTCGCGATCTATCGCATCTTCTTCGAGGACATCCATCGCATCATCGACCGTGACAACGCCGAGTAACCGGTGTTCTTTATCGGTGATGGGGACAGCGAGTAAATCGGAATCTTGAAGTAGCTTTGCAACGACTTCATCTTTAACATCATAGTCAACACTAATCGGATCTTGATACATAATGGTTTCAATCATTGTTTTAGGATCCGCAGTAATTAAAGACTTGAGTTCAATCATCCCTTCAAGCTTTCGCGTAGAATCCGTGACATAAAGATGATAAATTGTTTCAACTTTATCAGCGACCTCACGTATTTTATCTAGAGCGGATTGGACGGTCATCCCACGTTTAAATGAAATGTATTTAGGCGTCATAATATGTCCTGCCGTACCCACTTCATATCCAAGAACTAAATTTGTTAAGTCACGTTCCTTTTTAGACAAACTAAGCAGTAAATCTTTAGCGACTTTTGCGGGAAGCTCGCCCATTAGCGCAGCGCGATCATCAGGTTCTAAGCCTTTAAAAAACTCAATGGCTCGTTCATCAGTAAAGTTTTGTAGAAGATCTTGTTGAATATCGACTTCAATGTACTCAAAGACTTCAAGAGCGGTGTCTTTATCAAGTAAGCGAAAAACCACCACCTGCTTTTCTGGTTCAAGAATTTCAATGATATCTGCCAAAAGATAGTTTTCAGTTGCATTGAGTTTTGATTTTAGATTTTCAAGATCATTATGATCAATAAGTTTACGTATTTCCTTTAATAACTGTAGTTTTTGTTTTTCCATATCGATTCTCCTTTTTTTTGTAGGCGTAAACTACGCCTTGAGATTGATTTAAATGACAGTCTTCTTCATCTGGCTTATCGTTCATTGGCCTACCTCCTTTTAAAATAAAACAGCCTTCATAACGAAGGCCACAAAAAAAGTACCCTTCGTTGAGTTTTAGCACTATACAGCGTAGGAAATCCAGCTACATTATACTAAGCCTTAATCCGGCTAAGTCTGTTCAACCAATTGGCGTCTTTCGACGTTTCTCGGCAGTAGCGTATTTCTGTATAGGAGCCTCACCTAACAGTTCGTAAAAATTATAGTATATACAACGTGTGATGTCAAACGTCATAATCAATTTACAAATTGTCTTAATACGGTATAATTATAATCAGGAGGTTGACTATGGAATTTTATCAGCGATTTGCAAAGTATTACGATGAAATATTTCCGATAGAAACGGAAAAAGTTGAGTTTTTAAAACATCACCTTAAAAAAGCGCAGGAAGTATTGGACTTAGGGTGTGCAACCGGAGGGTATGTTCTCGCATTAAGAGAACATGGTTTTCATGTAAAAGGATTAGATGTTTCTTCACTCATGATTGAGCAAGCGATAGCGAAAGCAGATAAACTGGATTTAAACAATGTTTTTCGTTGTCAAGATATGCAAAAGCTCAATGACATTGAGTCTTATGATGCAATCTATTCAATCGGGAACACCATTGTTCACCTTAACTCAATGGAGGCAATCTTTGAGACATTTAAACGTGTCTATAAAGCACTAAAACCTAATTCTAAACTAATCTTGCAAATGATTAATTATGAACGGATTTTAGAGAAAGATATCCATACCTTACCGCTGATTCAAAACAATGGTGTGAGTTTATTGAGACGGTATGACTTTAAATTACCACTCATCGATTTTAAAACTGCCTTGATTGTTGAGGATGAAACGTTTAATAATACGACACAGTTGTTTCCTTTAACTGCTCAAGCTTTAGTGATTATGTTGAATGCTATCGGGTTCAAGAAAATTCAATCGTTTGATGGGTTTAGTGAACGACCGTTTGATAAAGAAAATTCGTATCAGTTAGTTTTATTTGCGGAGAAAAATGACTAAGCATATTCGCTTATTTAATCGTATATCGTTCTTTTATGGATGGTTCTTTCGTGCCCAAAAGAAACATTATTTGAACCGTGTCATTCCCAAGCTCCCTTTTGTTTTGAAGGGTTTAAAGATTATTGACCTTGGTGCGGGTACAGGGGCTTTAAGCAGTGCGATGAAGGAAAAAGGTGCGGATGTTCTTATGGTCGATGGCAGTGAAAAAATGTTAGCCATCGCTAAAAAGAAACAAGGCAAAGACGCGTTGCCTTATCGCATTGCCGATGTTCTTCATGACCCTTTAGACGATTTAGCCTCTGTGGATGTTGTGATAAGTGCGTATATGGCACATGGTTTAGTCACTAAAGATCGGTTTAAACTGTATGAGACGATGAAACGACTATCGCAAAAATACATCGTTTTTTATGAGCACCGTAAGACAAACAATCTCTTTATAAAGTTTATCGAATATTTAGAAGGTGGCGATTACTTTAACTACGTAGTGGTTGCTGAAAAAGAACTTCGTGAATATTTTGGGCATCTACACGTGATACCGGTGTCTAAAAGAAGCACACTTTATGTCATCGAGAATAACTTTAAAGTGTGAATGATTTATGATAAAATGATTGATGGGAGATGATAAAATGAGACAACACCGTTCTCATAAGTATATTTTAGTTTCAGGGTTGATTGCCTCATCCATGTATGTCATACTAAGTTATTTCTTAATCGAAGGATATGAAGCGCTCGATTTACTGATTCAGTTCATTGTTTTTTATGCCGTATGGATAGGGATTCAATACCTATTATTTAGACGAAAAGGCAATCAGGATAAGTAAAAAAGAAGCTGTGCACGCATGCACAGCTTTTTAATTGCTTGGTTTATGAATGACCATTTGAGGGAAAGGAATTTCAATGTTATGTGTATTTAATATTTCCTTAATGCGTTGTCTTATCGCCCGTTCAACCGCCCACTGATTCATTGACACAACAAGAACTACCACGCGAATGTTAACACTTGAAGAAGCTAAATCTGTGACGCCTAATACTCTTGGGTCTTCAAGCATTACTTCGTGCTCATGGCGCATTTTAGGGAGTTCTTCACGGAGAATATCGATGGTTTTTGAGACGTCTTCTTTATAGGCGATTCCAAAATCGACAATCGCGAGTGAGTTCGATGTTGAGAAGTTTGAAACCGGATCGATGCTTCCGTTATTGAAAATCCGATTTTCACCTCTGAAGTTACGAACTCTCGTGGTTTTTAATCCAATATCGACAACCTCGCCCATAAAACCGTTGATTTCTACCCAGTCACCCACATTGAAGTGGTTTTCAAATATGATAAAGAAGCCACTAATCAAGTCATTGATGAATTTCTGTGCACCTAATCCAATCACTAACCCAAAAATACCTAAACCAGCTAAAGCTGGTGCAACATTTACACCCCATATTGCAAGAATTGATAATAGGCTTGTGATGGCAATAATATACTTCACGATACTTAAAGTGACTTTTGCGATAGTTTGTTTGCGCTTGTGATGAGGGGAGTCCTTTTTACCGATGCGAAAGAAGGTGATCTTACTAATTTTATACAATGCCATGGCCACAAAAATAGCAATAAGTGTACCGATTATTCGCGGTATACTCGCTTCGATAAGTACCCCTAAGTTTGTAAATAAATCGGCTAAATAATCACTTATATCATAGCCCCAAATAAAGAGAATTATAGCAATTGATGCGGCCAATAAAAAAAACAAGACTAGGTAAACTATGACAATATACCGATTTTTTATTTCCTCTTTTTTTGATTCGATATAATGGCGATGAACAAGAAAGACGAAAGAAAGGATGAAAATAATCGCCAGCGTGTAAAGCGATTGCCATAAAACACTTAACATAAACATAACATTCTCCTCTCAAGGCTTGGTTGGTTTTATTGTAACATAGAGCTTTCATGACTGTAAAAGAAAAACGTCTTTAGAATAGACGTTTAAGTGGAAACTTAGCTATCATCAACGAACTTAAGATAAATAATCCTATCAGGACCAGCTGATGACTGAGTGATGTCAGATGAACAAGAGTAAACAAAACTAGCAGTAAAACCGCTGATGCGGTCGTGGTTAAACCAGTGAAGTGTGTTTTGTTGTTGAGGGTATACTCACGATATAAACGATAAATCCCAGCTAAGACGTATAAACAAGCGAGGAGAACGAAGTAAACATTTCCTTCAATTTGAGCACCAATAATTAAGACCGGTGCCAGCAAGAAGCCAATCGTATCATTAAGCGAGTCAAGCAATAGACCTAACCTTGACTCTTGCTTTAAAAACTTAGCGATTTTCCCATCGGCATAATCAATAATCACATCAATAAACACTAGTGTTAAGGCTAATCCTAGGTATTGGCGAAAAACCATTGCATTTATCGCGATGATAATCCCAATACTGCTTAGTATATTGGGCAATGTAATGACTTTATTCATAAAATGAACTCCTTTTAAAAAGACGGGCGATTGAAATATAAATCAAGGCTAAGATAAATACGATCCAATGACTGATAAAGCGGAAGATTAAGGTAATACTTACCGCGATAGAGTAATCACTAAACCTTGGGTACAGAAGATAAGTCATCGTTGCTTCAAAAGTCCCTAAGCCACCCGGCGATAAAGGTAATAAGCCGACTGCATAAGGAATATAAGTGATAAATGCGGATTCAAAGACACGAGTGTTGATAGCAAACGCCCCTAACACAAGGTGCAGTTTCAATGCAAACAAACTCCAAATAAGAACACTTATAAAAACAAGAAGTAAGGTTTTATAAGGGTTTTGTCTTAGCGAACTAAGCAAAACGTGAAAAGCATGCTTAAAACGGTGAAGGTGTTTTGATTGCGTACGTTTTCTAAGTAATACGAAACTCCCTACGATGAATAGACTAATAAGCACAAATAGTGACAATATAATAACGAAAATTAGTTGCCTTAAGTCAGCTTCTAAACGGGGAACCATAACCAAAAAACTTAAAACGGTTAAAAGCAAAAAGATTGAAAAACTTATGGTTTTTTGTACAAGCAATACAGGTGAACTAGCAGAAAAAGGCACTGAAAGACGTTTCAAGTAAACAAGTTTAAATCCTTCCCCTCCCGATTTCATCGCCGGTGTAATACTCTCGAAGAAAGTTCCGACAAAGTTCATCATCAGTATCGATTTGAAACCTAGAGTTATCGTGCTTGCTGCAAAGAGTAGTTGCCACTGCCAACTAATTAAAAGAATCGTGATTATTTGCAACCCAATGAGTAAGAATAAGGTAGGAATATCAAAACGTTTTACCTCGTTAAAAACTAGCGTAAGATCACTACCTATGACTAACCAGATAATAAGCCCAACAGCAAGCAAAACTCCTAAATAGCTTAAGCTGCGACGATAAGACATAACTGACCTACTCTTTTTACTCGTGAAGGGTAAGTTAATTCGGCACGCCGGCTTTCACGATAGAGAATCCGGGTACCACTTGATGCTTGGTCAAGAAGCTGTCTTAATACACACGCTTTAGGCATGACTTGTTTAGCAATAATAATGACAGAGTATCGATCAATAACCATTTCTTCTCCGCGTGCATGGATGAATGAAATAGGCACGTCGTATTTAGAGAGAAAGTGCCGCGCTTTACTGAGAGCACGCTTATCACAATCGACGATATCAACGGTAGCATGTGTAAAACGTGCGATTAATAGTGCACTCATCGGTAACGGACCACCGCCAATAAACAACACGCGATCGTCTTGTCTAATCGCTGCTGTCTGAACTTCACGCTCAACCATTGGCGTGTAATAGCGCTCACCAAGTTTTTCTAAAATGCGTGTTTTTACCGCTAAGTGTTCATACATTTTTGTTAAAGGTTTAATCATTTACATCACCAAATTCAACAATATTTGCACAATACCACCCATTGCAAAGGCTAAAACAAAGGTAGAGAGGGCGATAAGCAGTGCGATTTTTACTTTAAATTCTTTAACTAGAATCACAAATACAGAAATACAGGGGAGGTAAAACAAAGCAACCACTGAGCCAGTAATGAGTTGCACAGTCGTTAAGTTCATCTCGAGCAATGGCATGACCGCGAGCTCTCGTCTGACAACCCCGAGGATAAGCGACAAACTTGCTTCTTTAGGTAAGTCTAACCAGCCGACAACTAACGGTTCTAAAAATGTTCCAATTGTATTCATCATGCCCGTTTCAACAAGAAATGCCGCAAGTAAGATACCTAAAAACATAGGCACTTGTGCTTCATAAATAAAATGTTTCATTTTTATCCAAATCTTTTTACTTAAGGTTTTGAAATCAGGCATCAATAAATTAGGTAACTCCAATATCAAAGGACGACTTTTCCCTTTCAACAGCCGGTTAAGTAGTAAACCAGCCAATAGAATTGTAAGGAAAGAAATGAAGTAGACAAAAGCTAAAGCGAAGATTGAACGGTCACCTAATAACGTAATAAAGGCGCCTGTTTGTGCAGTACAAGGGACAGCGATAGATATCAAAGAGACAACAATAATGCGTTCTCGCCGACTTCCTGAGGCACGCGTGCCTAGTATTGCTGGGACGGCACACCCATAGCCTAAGATAAAGGGAATAATATTGTTTCCAGGAAGACCGATTTTTCGGAAAATACCATCCATTAGAACACCAAGACGGGGTAAGTAACCACTGTCTTCAAGAAAACTAAAGACAACGTAAAACAAAAACACATACGGTAGAATCAATGCAAAAGGCCACTCAATAACTTTGATAAGAACACCAAACTCCCCCACTAAAACATTCCTGAATACTGATTCGGGGATAATTCCTTCAATGAGATTTGTCATAAACGGTATATAATAGTTATTGACTAAAGGAAGTAAAATCAATGCACGTAGTCCTTTACCTCCTCCGACAATGATTCCTAAAGCGGCAAGCAAAACAATGATTAAAATCGGAATGCCTGTCCGTGGTTTAATACACCATTCACTTAAACGTTCTAAAAAACCAATCTCAACATCATGTTCTTGGGTGACGTTTTCAGTAATTTCTTGACTTTTTTCATGACGATCTAGTATTTTAAGTGCCGGTTTAACGGGATGAGGTTTGAAAAGCGATTCTTTTAAAATATCGATGCCGATATTTTTAACTGCAACGGTTTCAAAAACAGGAGCATTTAAATATTTAGACAAGAGATGCACATCTATAGTAATGCCTTTTCGTTTAGCAACATCACTTAGGTTTAAGACATAGAGAGTCGGAATATCATAGGTTTGAAGATCAAAAGCTAAGTGCAAATTACGTTCTAGATGCGTGGCATCAAGGACACAAACAATTAGGTCAGCACCACTGTTTAACATCTCAACCGCAACTTCTTCAGCTTTTGATTGTGCGTTTAATCCATAAATCCCAGGAACATCAATTAAAAGGGCTTGATTCCCTTGAAAACGAACCAAACCCTCATGATAAGTAACTGTCGTACCAGTATAATTTGCTGTAACAACATCTAAACCAGTTAAGCGATTAAAAATAACACTTTTTCCGACATTGGGATTTCCCATTAAGAGAATGCGTTTGATTCCTTCGGGACGATTTCCTAGAGGTTTTGTCTGATGACAATCCATTAATTAACCGCCTTAGCTGTAATCAAACAAGCTAATGATTTATCGATAGCAATCTCGCGTTTTTTAACACGGATAATAATCGGTCCGCCAATCGGTTGTTTTGTGACGACACTAACTTCAAGCCCATTGCGCACACCAATGGCATTCAATAGTGAATCGTTTGGACAATCATTTAGAATATACTTTTGATGTTTTTTCCCTGCGTATAAATGCATAGTTTCGCCTCTTTCATGTTGTCATACATATCTTCATGGTTTTATTATAAGAAAGAGGCGTGTGATTTTCAACCTTTTTATAAGAATTATAAATAGAGTTCTAATTAAGAATAATTATAAATAAGCTTATAATTAATTAGAATTCTAAGCTGTAATTAGTTTAGGAGGATAAAAGAAATGATTGAAGACTTAAAAAATCGGGTTATAAAAAAGGCACAAAACGATCCACGCGTTCGTCTTGTTATGTTGAATGGGTCACGGGCTAATCTTCATGGGGATGTTGATCGGTTTTCAGATTTAGATATCGTGTATTATGTTGTCGACTATGAAAGTGTCGTCAACGATCAACACTTTTTTGATGAGTTTGAGAATGTTCTTATTTCTCAAGCAAAAGAAGAGCAGTTATTTCCTAAAACTTCTGAATTTCTAGGTTATATTAAAATGATGCAGTTTTCTAATGGAACGCGTTTAGATTTATCGATTATTGATGTGTGTGATTTAACGTTATCGCTTGCGGATAAAGATTACTATCAACCTTTGTTTGATAAAGACCATCGCTTGAAAGGTCAGCGCTTGCCGAACCAAAATGTTTTTACCATAGACGTGCCGACGAAAGCGTACTTTCAAGCAAATGTTAAAGAGTTTTATTGGCTCAGTTTATACGTCATGAAGGGACTAGAACGGAGTATGATTGCTTATGCGATTGAGCATTTATCACTAATGAGAGCGGCTTTAGAGGCGATGTTGGCGTGGTCTATTGGAGTGGAGTATGGTTGGCACATCGAACTTGGCAAGTCAGGAAAAAACTTACCAAACTATCTCGACAAGGAACACTATCAAACGTATTTAATGACGTACCCATTGGCCAAGAAAGCGTCTGTATATGAGAGTTTATTTACCATGGTAAATCTTTATCGAGTTGTGAGTGAGAAGGTTAGTAAACACTTTGGCTATGGCATTCTTGTCAATCATCAAGCTATTTGTGAGTATATCCAAAAAAATAGAAGAAAAAACTAAGTGAATTCTTAGGGTTGAGAGTGTTACATGCACTATAATTAAGGTGAATGAATAGATGGGGGTTGGAGTATGATTGAGGCGTTGGATAAACATGACCATGAATCACTTAAGGCGGTCGCAGATCTTTTGCAAGTGACGTTCCCATGGAGTTATGCCGATGACGACACGGCACTTGAGGAAGCGATTGACTTAACAAAAGAGCAAGGTATTGTTTTGGTTTACCGTAAGGAAAATCGAATTATCGGAGTCGTTGGTGCGAAACCACGGTACGGCATCACCGGTTGGGAGCTTCACCCTCTTGCGGTGTATCAAACGTATCAGTTTCAGAAAGTCGGCTCGTTACTAATGGAACAAGTTGAAAATCAAGTTCGTGAACGTGGCGGGATTGTCATGTTTTTAGGTACGGATGATGAGCACTTTAAAACGTCGCTATCTCAAGTCGATTTATTTGAAAATCCCTTTGCTGCGATTGAAAAAATCGAAAACTATGCTCAGCATCCGTATGAGTTTTATCAAAAGATCGGTTATCGCATCGTCGGTGTTTTACCCGATGCGAACGGCTTTAATAAGCCGGATATCTATATGGCTAAACGTCTTGTTGAAAGACCGAAAGGAAAGTGATCACAATGAAAGTACTGCGGTGGGCGTTCAGGATAATCATTGGGTTTTTTATTCTATCGCTAATCGGGCTAGCGATGGTTTTAGCCTTGACATATCGCGCAGAACCTTTAGCTTTACAGGTGCTTGATCAGCCCCATACCCAAAGGGTGGGATCACTGATTGTTATGGAACCGGATGAAGCGGTAATGAACTTAGTATTTTATCAAGGGGGCTTAGTTCAAACTGAAGCATATTTAGTGTTTTTAGAAGGATTACGAGAAGCTGGAGTGAGAGTTTTCATCCCAAGGATGCCATTGAATTTAGCGATTTTAAACCGTCATGCGATAGAGGCAATCTATCGCGATTATCCAAGTGATTTGCCCTGGGTGGCAATGGGACATTCTTTAGGGGGTGCAACGCTTAGTTTTGTTGCTGATGCACGGCTAGAGGCATTGATTCTCATTGCTTCTTATCCCGCAAGTTCGGAAGATTTAAGTGAGGGGCCATTCAAGGTCTTGTCGATCACTGCTTCGAATGATGAAATACTCAATTGGGATCAGTTTCAAGAAACTAGAGTTCTCCTTCCAGACGATACCGTATTCATTGAGATTGAAGGGGGAAATCATGCAAACTTTGCCCACTATGGTGCACAACGTGGCGACGGTGACCCGACAATTTCAAAGGAAACTCAAATGACACAAACTATTGAACATATCTTACGTTTTCTTGAAATAGATTAGGAGGATAAACCATGAATTTAAAGGGAAAAGTGATGATTGTTACGGGTGCTTCAACGGGAATAGGTCGGGATATTGTAAACCGTCTTCTCGCGGAAGAAACACAGGTTTTAGCTGTATCAAGACGTGCGGAGTCAATGGCGCTTGAACACCCTTTATTAACAAAGAAAAACTTTGATTTAGCTGATCAAAAAGCCATCGATGCATTGTTTGATTATGCTATGGCTAAGTATGAGAGAGTCGACGCATTTATCGCAAATGCGGGTTTTACGTATTATGAGTTTTTAGAGGGTAGTGACTACAAGCATATTGAGTCTATTTTTAAACTTAATACTTTTAGTGTTATTTATAGCGTCACGAAAATGAAGGAATGTTTCGCTAAAGAAGGGTTTAACTTTATTGTGGTCGCGAGTGCTGTGAGTTTTTTATCGATGCCTGGGTATGCACTTTACAGTGCTACAAAGGCTTCACTACGTGGGTTTATGGACGCGATTCGCTTAGAATCACCTAAGCAAGAAGTCTATCAAACAGTTTTTCCCGTTGCCACAAAAACCGCGTTTTTTGATCGGGCTAATCAAGAAACGATGCCTTGGCCAGTGCAGACAAGTGATCATGTTGCTAAGTCAATAATTAACGGTATCAAACGAGATCAAAAAAGAATCTATCCTTCCAAGTTGTTTAAGTATGGTTTTAAGTTAGCGCCTTGGTTTTTTACTTTATATGTTAAAATACAAACAAGGAAGTTTTATAAAATAATGGCAAACAGAGAGGATCAATAATATGTCTTTAGATTTGATTTTATGGCTTCAAGAACTCGATCGTTTTTGGTTAGTGGATGTATTTTTTCAAGCCGTTTCTTTTTTAGGAGAAGAGTATTTCTATATTGCAGTGTTGGCACTCGTCTACTGGTTGATCAATAAGCGTTTAGGAGAATTTGTTGGTGTGACGTTAGGGGTTACGTTTGCCTTTAACAATCTAGCTAAAGATTTCTTTGAGGCACCGCGACCTTTTGAAGAGTCAAACCTTGTAGAAAATAAACGTCCAGGAACGGCAACAGGACACTCAATGCCGAGTGGGCATACCCAAGGTGCGGCAAGTTTTTTTGCGGCTTTTGCTTTTTACCTTCGACGAAAAAGCGTTTTAATTTTAGCTATTGTTGTGACCGTTTTAATGATGTTTAGTCGGATGTACTTAGGTGTTCACTACTTAGAAGATGTTCTTGTTGGTGGCGCTTTAGGATTTTTAACCGTCGGCTTCGTGTATTACTTTTTTAACAGGTATCGCAATCAACAAAGAGCGCTTCACCGTTTTTACGCGGTGTTGATTGTGTTATTTTTACCCTTTACATTCTTTGTGACAGGAAATGATTTTTTTAGAGGTTACGGTATTTTAGTGGGTCTTATAGCTGCGGTCGTTTTTGAGAAAAGATTTGTTTCGTTCACTTTAGAGATTTCTTGGCCGAAGAAGCTGCTTCGCTATCTATTAGGCATGATAATCCTACTCGCAGTTTTAATGGGATTAGGCGCTTTTTTCAGTGTGTTTGCAAGCGATGGAACGCTAAAAAATGTGCTTGATTTCCTCCGTTACTTCACGGTTGCTTTTGTTGGATTTGGTCTTTATCCGTATTTCTTTACGAGATTTAAGTTTTAGTTTAAAGGGGCGCAAGCCCTTTTTTTTCTTTATTAAGACTTTCTTGGCATGGTATAATGAAGAGACCATGAAAAGGTGGGTGAAGTATGGATGCAATGAAGTACGCATTATTAATGACAATCATGAAGAAAGGGTATGCTAAAAAGATGCTCCGTGAAGGAAAAAAGCACGGTGTTTTAGCTACGATGCAACTAACAGGAAGAGGCACAGTAAATCCGGAGATGTTTGAAGCGTTGTTAGGCTTAACCTACGATCCCGATCGGGATGTGATATTCAGTGTTGTACCGCGTGAATGTTTGTATAACGTCAAAGAGGTCTACACTCGAATCGGCCAGTTAACAAAAAAGAATACGGGAATTATGGTAGAACTTAAAGTTCATACCATCGAAGGTATGGAAACGTGGTTAGAAACGCTTGTTAAAGGAGAAAAATAATGAAAAAATACCAATGTATTATAACGATAACTCCGCGTTCTAAAGGCGGAGAAGTGGTTGAAGCATCGAAACGTTCAGGAGCACAAGGGGGCACGATTGTTTATGGTAAAGGTAGCGGTGCTGCCGAAACAAAGTCCTTTTTAAGTGGTCTTTTGGAGCCGGAGAAAGCAATGGTGATTACCCTCGTTGAACTCGATAAACTTGAAAAAGTAAAAAAAGGGATTCAAGACGCATTGCACATCGGTGAAATTGGTAAAGGTATCATTTTTGTTTTGGATGTCGAGGATGTTGTTGGTTTGACTAAAATTGATGGTTAGGAGTTTTTATGTACACGATTCGAAATCTAAAATATAACGATGTATTAACGATAAATAGCTTAAAGATTGAAGCAAAGAAAATCACGTGTATTGTTGGTGAAAGTGGCGGTGGAAAAACCACATTTTTACGTTTATTGAGTAAACTAGTTTCACCTACAGAAGGGACGATTGAATACTATCAACAGCCCTTGGAGACACTCGATAGTGTGGCCTATCGTAAAGAAGTAGTGATGCTGCCGCAAAAACCGTTTATTTTTCCTAAAACAATTCGTGATAATCTAGTTAAAGGCTTAAACTATCATCAAAAGGAAATCAATGAGAGTTCTTTAGAACAAGCCTTAGCGTTTGTAAATTTAGCGAAACCATTGTCCACAGATGCTTCACGATTATCTGGTGGGGAAGCACAGCGATTAGCGATTGCGCGGATTATCCTTTTAGACCCTCAAGTAATTTTACTCGATGAACCGTCAAGTGCGCTCGATGATGAAACAGAAGCGTTTGTGATTAAGGCGATGGTGAACTATGTTAAAGAACATCAGAAATCCTTAATCATGATTACCCATTCTAAACACGTAGCAGCCCACTATGGTGACACGGTTTTAACCATTGAAAAAGGGTGTCTTAAAGGAAGTGAAAACAATGAGTGATGGGATTATTCAGTTAAATTTCCTTCAAGTTGCTTTGGCGTATATTTTTGTTTTGATTGTACTGTTCTTCTTGAGGCGTCGCGGGATTCAACGAGAAAAGGAGTTGATTTTTGCATCGCTTCGGATGACGATTCAGCTAATCGCTGTCGGTTATATTTTGACGTTTGTTTTTGAACAACCTCATCCCCTTGTGACCTTGGCTATTGTCTTGATTATGGTGGGTTTTGCTATTTTGACATTATTTAGGAAGTTTAAAGGGAAGTTAAGTCATCGTATAAAAAAAGTGATTGTTCTATCAATGACCTTAGGCACATTACCTGTCGTGTTGTATTTTCTGCTCATCGTCATCCGTGTGGAACCTTATTATAATCCTCAGTATTTCGTGCCGATTACAGGGATGATTATCGGGAATAGTATGACTGGAATTTCTTTAGGGATTCATACCATGCTCAATCGATTCAATCATCAAAAACATGAGATTGAAGAGTCACTTATTTTAGGTGCAACACCTAAACAAGCTTCAAACCAAATCATTAATGATAGCTTTGATGCAGCCATTATGCCAACGTTAAATAGTATGTTAGGTATGGGAATCATTTTCCTCCCAGGAATGATGACGGGACAAATACTGTCTGGCGTTGCACCGAACATGGCGATTCTTTATCAAATCGGGATTATGTTAGGAATTCTTGGTGGAGTGAGTTTAGCGACCTATCTTTTTTTACAACTTGGTTACCGGACCTTTTTCAATCATCAAAAACAATTAATTTAAAGCGCTTAAGCGCTTTTTATTTAGGGCGATATTTGATACAATATTCACGATACGATAGGAGGGATTCAATGCAAGCAACAACGGTAGGACTCAGTATATTACTTATTGGTGTTGGACTTGTCGTGGCAAAACTAATCCGTATTCGGTTCGGGTTTTTTTCGAAGTTCTTTTTGCCGAGTTCGGTGATTGCAGGGTTCTTGTTTTTGATACTTGGTCCTGAAGTTATCGGGAGGATTGCCTTAAACCTTGGCTTTAATACGCTTGAGTTTGGGGTTTTTACAGAAGATATTATCGCGGTATTCCGGACGATTCCCGGCTTGTTGATTAGTGTTATTTTTGCTGGCTTGTTTTTAGGAAAAAAGATACCGAATATAAAAGAGATTTGGATGACTGCAGGACCCCAAGTCTCGTATGGACAAACGGTTGCTTGGGGACAGTATGTGGTCGGTATTCTTTTAGTTTTAGTTTTTCTAGGTCCTGTTTTTGGCATTAATCCGATGGCGGGGGCTTTGATTGAAATTGCCTTTGAAGGGGGCCATGGAACGGCCGCTGGACTCGCTGACACGTTTGCCGATTTAGGATTTGAAGAAGGCGCTGATTTAGCGTTAGGACTGGCAACCGTTGGTGTTGTAAGCGGTGTTGTTATAGGGGTGTTTTTGATTAATTGGGGCGTTCGAAAAGGCAAGACGAACTACTTAAAAGATCCTTCATCGTTTGATGAAGTTGAACTCCGTGGTGTTATTGATGTTGAAGCACGTCAACCTGGTAGTCATTTAAGTGTTTCACCGCAATCGATTGAACCCCTTGCTTTACATATCGGTATGATTGGGATTGCGATTTTGATTGGTCAAGCTATTTTGACGCTCTTAATTTGGGTGGAAAACATGACTTGGGGTGCCGATGAAAGTGTATTAATTATGCGCTATATTCCATTGTTTCCTTTAGCGATGATTGGTGGCGTTATTTTGCAAATCATTTTAGACAAATACGACAAGTATCATTTAGTCGATCGAGAGATGATCAACCGCGTTCAAGGATTAGCGCTTGATTTTCTTGTTGTGAGTGCGATTGCCACACTTTCATTACAAGTTATCGGGGCAAACATATGGGTTTTCTTAACGTTAGCACTCGGAGGTATTTTATGGAATGTTTTAGCATTTTTATTCCTCGCAAGACGAATGATTCCAAAAAATTGGTTTGAGCGAGGTATTGGTGACTTTGGCCAATCGATGGGGATGACTGCGGCAGGTTTAATGCTAATCCGTATTGTGGATAGTAAAGGCGATACCCGAGCTTTGGAAGCCTTTGGTTATAAGCAATTACTGTTTGAGCCATTCGTTGGTGGTGGTGTGATGACCGCAATTAGTGTGCCACTCATCTTTAACTTTGGTGCCATCCCGGTTTTAATCTTTGTTACGCTTGTGATGATTGGCTGGATTTTAATGGGACTTTTATATTTTGGGAAAAAAGATGCGTCCGAGATTGGCTAAACAGGAAAATATGCTATTCTATTATGCTAGATTATTAAACAGGAGGAAGAACAATGTTTTTAGTCCATGAGTTTACAACAAACCAAATCCTTTTTGCGTTCCTTTTAACAACCCTTGCCGGGTTATCAACCGGGATTGGCAGCGCCATTGCTGTGTTTACAAAAAAGACCAACGAATCTTTTTTGAGCATCGCCCTCGGATTCTCAGCGGGCGTCATGATTTATCTTTCATTTGTAGAAATATTTCCTGAAGCTCTCGAAGCGCTTGAGGAAATCTACACCGAGCAAACTGCGTATATGATTACAACCGTTGCTTTTTTTGGTGGGATTCTATTGACGGCGATTATTGATCGTTTAGTCCCTGATGTTGCTAATCCCCATGAGATTCGTGATGTTGAAGACATGCATGATGGTGATGAAGAAGAAAAACGTAAGTCAAAAGCATTAATGAGAATGGGTGTATTTACAGCTTTAGCGATTACCTTGCATAATTTCCCTGAAGGCATTGCAACGTTTTTAGCGGCTCTTGAAAACCCTGTTTTAGGGATCAGTGTAGCCATTGCTGTGGCCATCCATAATATTCCTGAAGGCGTTGCAGTCAGTGTACCGATTTATTATGCAACCGGATCGAAATCCAAGGCCTTTATCTACTCGTTTTTATCTGGACTTGCAGAACCTGTAGGGGCCCTTGTTGCGTTCTTTATTTTAACGTTCTTTATGAATGATGCCGTCTTCGGAATTGTTTTTGCTGGGGTCGGTGGAATTATGGTTTACATCGCCTTAGATGAACTGTTACCGACGGCAGAGAAATACGGTGAACACCATAAAGTCATCTATGGGTTACTTGCTGGAATGGCGATCATGGCGTTTAGTTTACTTATTTTACCCGCTTGGTTTTAAAAAAAAGATGCGATCTAAAAAATCGCATTTTTTTGTGTTTCTCTCTTGACATTATTGAGAGTTCAGTTTAAAATACAAGTAGATTAGCACTCAAAAGAGTAGAGTGCTAACAAAATGATAAAGGAGGCATTTGCTATGTTTAAATTAACCCCATTTACATCATCACCTAAACGCAGTGATGAATTTGTTGATTTTTACAATTTAGTGGATGATTTCTTTAGCAGTCCATTTCGCACCGTTCGCCAAGATACGTTTAAGCTCGATGTCAAGGAAGAAGAAAAACGCTTTGTAATTGAAGCGGATATTCCTGGTGTTAAGCGTGAAGAAATTAAGATTTCTTATTCTGATGATTTACTCACAATTTCGGTTGAACGCGATGAGAAAAAAGAAGAGACAAGAGAACACTATCTTCACCGTGAACGCCGCGTATGCTCAATGAAACGCAGCCTAAACATTCCAGGTGTTGATCCGCAAAAAGTGAAAGCTAAGTTAGAAGACGGTGTCTTGATTGTAACTGCCGAGAAATCTGAAGTCCAAGAGCACAGTTATGTGATCGAGGTTGAGTAAATAACTTCAGGGGTCAGCCCTGAAGTTATTTTTTGAAAGGAGGAGGCTAATAATGACCGATAAATTTACACAAAAAATGCAAGAAACCATGCGTGAAGCGCAAAATATTGCGACTCGCCTTAATCATCAAATGTTAACGCCGGATCATTTTCATGCGGCACTTTTAGTGGTTCAAGACAGTTTAATTGTGTCGATTTTAAAAAGCTTAAAGATCGATGTTAATGCGATTTTACAAAGTCTATTCGATCGTTTGAAAAAGGAACCGAGTTTTGACAGTGGTGATCAACTCTATATGTCAAGACAGGCCAATCAAGTGTTGTTGAAAGCTGAAGATATAATGAAAGCGATGAAGGATGACTTTTTGAGTGTTGAGCACTTATACTTAGCACTAATTGATAGCCCCAGCCAAACAGCGGAAAGAGTCTTTAAGGAGCATGGCATTACAAAAGATAGAGTTCATGCCTCTTTAGAACAGATTCGAAAAGGGAAGAAGGTTGAAAGTGATATGCCTGAAGCTAACTATGAGGTTTTAGACAAGTATGGTCGCGATTTAGTGTTACTCGCAAAAGAGGGGAAACTCGATCCTGTTATTGGTCGTGATGAAGAAATCCGCCGTGTGATTCAGATTTTATCCCGTCGGACAAAAAATAACCCTGTCCTCATTGGAGAACCGGGGGTTGGAAAGACGGCGATTGCGGAAGGATTAGCACTTAGGATCGTTAATGGAGATGTCCCTGATGGGTTAAAAGATAAGACGATTTTTGCGCTTGATATGGGGGCACTCGTTGCAGGTGCGAAATACCGTGGGGAGTTTGAAGAACGTTTAAAAGCTGTCCTTGCTGAAATAAAGGGCTCTGAAGGAAGAATTATTCTATTTATCGATGAGTTACACTTAATCGTCGGTGCGGGTAAAACAGAAGGAGCTATGGATGCAGGAAACATTTTAAAACCCATGTTGGCCCGCGGGGAACTCCACTGTATCGGTGCAACAACCATCGATGAATACCGTAAATATATCGAAAAAGACGCAGCCTTAGAACGCCGTTTCCAACAAATACTTATCGATCAACCTAGCATCGAAGATACGATTTCAATATTGAGAGGAATCAAAGAAAAGTTTGAGATTCATCACGGGATTCGGATTAGTGATCAAGCCTTGGTGGCATGTGCGGAGTTGTCGCATAAGTACATTAGTGATCGTTTCTTACCTGATAAAGCCATTGATTTAATGGATGAGGCCGCAGCCATGTTACGCACTGAAATTGACTCGATGCCAGACGAACTTGATCAGTTAAGTCGCAAAGTATTGCAGTTAGAAATTGAGAGAACGAGCCTTAAAAAAGAAAAGGATCAAAACTCAAGAAAACGTCTCGAAGAACTAAATGAAGAGTTATCGAATCTCAACGAGAAGAAAAACGAGATGATGCTCCGTTGGGAAAAAGAGAAGTCTGGGCTGAGTGAAGTTAAAACCTTAAAACAAACGATTGAAGATTTAAACCGAGAGATTGATCAGGCGAGCCGTGCCTACGATTTAGAGCGCTTGGCAAAACTTAAATACGGTGAACTACCTGAAGCCGAAAAAGCGCTTGAAGAGGCTCGTCAAAAAGCCGATGAAAAATCATTGATTAAAGAGGAAGTCACAGAGATTGAAATTGCTGAAATTGTTGCACGCTGGACGGGAATACCGGTAACGAAGTTGATGGAAAGTGAGAAGCATAAACTGCTTCATTTAGAAACTCAACTTCATCAACGTGTCATCGGTCAAGATGAAGCAGTTCGGGCTGTTAGTGATGCTGTTTTACGCGCAAGGGCTCTGCTTAAAGACCCACAAAAACCCATCGGATCGTTTATTTTTCTAGGACCAACTGGGGTGGGTAAAACCGAGCTAGCGAAGACGTTAGCGGAAGCCCTTTTTGACAGTGAAGATCAGATGGTTCGCATCGATATGAGCGAGTACCAAGAACGTCACACAGTGGCTCGTTTAATTGGCGCACCTCCGGGTTATATTGGTTATGAAGAAGGTGGGCAGCTGACTGAAGCGGTTCGACGTAAACCGTATAGTGTAATTCTCTTTGATGAAATTGAAAAAGCCCATCCTGAAGTATTTAATACTTTGCTTCAAGTCCTTGATGATGGACGTTTAACCGATAGTAAAGGGCGGAGAGTAAACTTTAAAAATACCATTGTGATTATGACATCAAATATTGGTAGTGAGTTGCTTCTTGAAGGTTTGAACGAGGACGGAAGCTTACGTGAAGATGTTGAAAAAGCAGTTTTTGAAACGTTACGTCGAGCGTTTAAACCTGAGTTTCTTAATAGAATTGATGCAACAATTCTATTTAAGCCTTTAAAAAAGGCCGAATTATATCAAATTATCGATCTTCAAATAGCCCAACTCAATCAACGTTTAAAGGATCAGGATATTCGCTTAAGCTTTACTGAGAAGGCGAAGGAACATATTTTAGAAGAAGCTTATCATCCTCATTACGGTGCAAGACCGATTAAACGTTTCATCCAATCACAAATAGAGACGATGTTAGGTCGAGCAATGATTGCTGGAGAAATAAATCCTCATCAAACAGTGACTATTGATTCAATAGACGGTGTCCTTGGAATCGTCAGCTAAAAAAAGTGTTGTTTTAGGCAACACTTTTTTTGATATAATGGAGTTAATCGATGAGGAAGTGTGCGTATGGAACTTTCAGTAGGTAAATTATTTGTTATATTTTTCAAAGTCGGTGCCCTTACTTTTGGGGGTGGATATGCGATGATTCCCATAATTGAACGTGAGTTAGTGCATCGACAAAAGCTATTAGAACCGAGTGAGTTTTATGATGCATTGGTGGTTTGTCAGTCATTACCAGGTGCTATCGCGATTAATTTCTCGGTTTTTTTAGGCTTGAAGATTAAAGGATTTAAAGGAGCGATTGCAGGGTTTTTAGGCGTTGTGCTTCCATCATTTATGTTTATTTTAGTCGTCGCAATTTTCTTTTTTCAGTTTATTGAGTATCCTATTGTTGAAGCCTTTTTTAAAGGTGTTCGACTCAGTGTTGTGGCTTTGATGGCCCTTGCGGGATATAAGTTATTGCGCAATAGTCGTTCTTGGTTAGGGGTCTATATTACAGTGTTAACGATAGGGTTAATCCTTAGTTTTAACACCCATCCGTTTTTAGTTATTTTGATTACTGGGTTGTTTGGATATTTAGTGTTTACGCTTAAAGAGGTGATCGACCATGATCATTCTTGAGTTATTTTGGGCGTTTTTAACGATTGGTATGGTGTCCTTCGGTGGTGGTTACGCGATGTTACCCCTCTTTGAACGTATGGTGGTCCATGAGCAAAACTGGATTACGATGGCAAGATTTGTCGATATGATTGCCATTTCACAGGTGACGCCGGGGCCAATTGCGATAAACTCAGCGACATTTATCGGTTTTCAAACGATGCAGGAGTTTGGATTAATGTTCGGCATTTTTGGTGCAGCGATGAGCACTTTAGGGGTTGTTTTTATCCCGGTAATCTTAGTGGCAGTTGTTGCAAAGTATTATGAAGCATTTAAAACCTCCAAGCTTGTGAAAGGTATATTTACAGGGTTACGTCCAGCATTGGTTGGTTTGATTTTATCCAGTGTTTTTAGTGTTGCCCAAAACACGATTCTTGACTGGTTTGGTTATGGAATTATTGTCGGGGGTTTAATTTTACTCGTGCGGTTTCGTTTGCATCCAATCCTTGTTATATTTCTTTCTGGAATCGCTGGAATCATCATTTACTTATAAAAAAAATTCCTTCAGGAATTTTTTTTAGTTGAATCACGTTCGACTAAAGAAACGGGTAAGACTTTATGAAGCACGGTTATTTCTTTTTTCTCAATGAGTTCTAGTAATGTGTTTGAAGCTTCGGTGGCGAGATCGTTAATCGGTTGATTAATCGTTGTTAGCGGAGGCGTTGCTAATAAAGAGAGTTCAATATTATCGTAACCGATAACTTGAATTTCTTCAGGGACTTTCTTTTTTAATGTGTAGAGGGCTTTTAAAGCATGGAGGGCAATCACATCACTGCTGCAAAAAATGCCATCGGCATCTAGGTGCTTGCGAATGAAGTTTTCAATCATAGTTTGATCGGGATCGACAAAGGCTAAGTCCATTGTATGCATTTCAATGTTGGCTTGCTCAATAATGTAGTTAAAGCCTTTATTGCGGTTCTTAGCGGTTATCAAAAAGCTTGGACCCCGCAGATGGATGACTTTTTTACACCCTGTTTCAACAAGCTTTTGTGCGGCTAATCGTCCACCCATTTCATTGTCTGAGGTAATCGAGGGGATCGCATCATTTAACTTATGGTCAATGGTGATAATGGGAATGCGTAAATCAAGATAATCCTTATATTGTTCTGTGTGGGCTACTAAAACGATGCCATCGATATTATACTGATTAAAGACTTGCATGTATTTACGCTCACGAATCGGGTCGTCCTTTGCGTTAAATATCATGAGTTTATAATCTTTTTTTGCGAGCGCTTCTTCTAATGCTTCGATGAGTTCAGCAAAAAAATACGTTGAGAGGTGAGGAACGATGAGTCCAACAATTTTCGATTGTTTTTTAAAAAGTGAGCGGGCGAGTTCATTAGGAATATACTCGAGTTCCTTAATCGCGGCTTCAACAAGTTTACGTGTTTCTTCATTCACATAGCCAGTATTATTAATAACACGTGAAACCGTAGCAACACTGACATTTGCTTTCTTCGCAACATCTTTAATGGTAGGCATATCATCACGCTCCTTAAAATCATTATATGCGATGGCGTGTACTTTGTAAATCGTTGTGAAAACGGTTAACTATGGATTTTACGTGCGACTTCGACGATTTACGGTATAATAAGAACTGGGTGATAAAATGGGAAAAAATACAAGAATTAACTTAAGACACTTACTGATTTATCAAGTGTATGTGAGAAACCATACAGAAGAAGGTACGTTTAATGCTTTAATCGAGGATTTAGAGCGCATTAAAGATTTAGGGACGGATGTCGTTTATCTATTACCAATCCATCCGATTGGTGAAGAAAACCGTAAGGGAAAACTCGGTAGTCCCTATGCGATAAAGGATTATTACGGTATTAATCCTGAACTGGGCACATTAGAAGATTTTAAACGCTTGATTGCCGAAGTTCATGGTAAAGGCATGAAAATAATGATGGATATTGTTTTTAATCACACATCACCAGACTCGTTACTGCGTCAGAAACATCCAGAGTACTTTTATCGGAATCAAGAGAATGACTTCGCTAATCGTGTCGGTGAATGGTGGGATATTATCGATTTTGATTATCAGCGGGATGAAGGCTTATGGAAATACTTAATCGATAATTTAATCTACTGGACAAAATTAGGCGTTGATGGGTTCCGTTTTGATGTCTCGAGTTTTCTACCGCTTGACTTCTTAAAGAAAGCCCATAAAGCAGTTCACACGATAAACCCTGATACGTTATGGCTTAGTGAGTCCGTTCATGAGCAGTTCCTTCGTTTGATTCGCAACACTGGTTTTGAATGTTTGAGTGAATGCGAACTTTATCAAGTGTTTGATTTAGCGTACGACTATGATGTTCATCCTGAGTTTGAAGCCTTTTTGAAGTCAGAAGGCTCCCTTGAAGAGTACGCTAAAGCTGTAATGCGACAAGAAGTTATGTATCCCAAAAACTATGTGAAAATGCGGAATTTAGAAAACCATGACTTTGGTCGAATCGCAGGTTTCGTTAATGGCGATGAAGATTTGCTTGAAAACTGGCATGCGTTTAGCTTCTTTAATAAAGGTGCAACGATGATTTTTAGCGGTGGAGAGTTTAGTGCAAGCAAACATCCAGATCTGTTTAATAAAGACACAATATCTCGGGAAGGGAAAGATATTAGTGGTTTGATTAAACGGCTACAGACGATTACAACCCATCCTATTTTTGCTGAGGGAATCTTCGATTTAAAAGCAGTGAATGGTGCTTTGGTTGGTAAGTATACTAAAGAAGAAAGAACCATGGTAGGGATTTTTAATGTCTCTAAAAGTCGTGGACCCATTGCGCTTGATGCCGGGACTAAAACTGTGCGTAACTTAATCGATGGTAAGACGATAGAAATTAAAGAGGGAAAAGTGTACTTAAGCTTTAAACCGATGATTTTTGAACTTTAAAAGCACGCGAGTGCTTTTTTTAATGGTTAGAAGCATGCTATAATGAAGTGACATAAAACAATGGGGTGTAATCATGGAAAGAATCAATGTCATTGGTGCGGGACTTGCAGGGAGTGAAGCCGCCTATCAGTTAGCGAAAAACGGGGTAAGCGTACGCTTGTTTGAGATGCGCCCAAAACGGTTGACACCGGCCCATCAAACCGGGGATTTTGCAGAGCTTGTTTGTTCGAACTCTTTAAGAGGTAATCACTTAAACCAAGCTGTCGGTGTGATGAAAGAAGAAATGCGCATGTTTGACTCACTAATCTTGCAAGCTGCAGCGGCTTCACAGGTACCTGCTGGGAGTGCTTTGGCGGTCGATCGCGATCAGTTTTCTCAGTTTGTCACCAACGTTCTCAAGACGCATCCAAATATTGAAATTATTCGTGATGAAGTGACGACAATCCCAGAAGGTGTCACGGTTTTTGCCACAGGACCACTGACAAGTGATGGACTTTTCAAAACGTTAAACCCACTCTTTGATGAGACACTTTATTTCTATGATGCTGCAGCGCCAATTCTCGATGCTTCATCAATCGATGAAACTATTTGTTACCGTAAATCGCGCTATGATAAAGGCACTGCAGATTACTTAAACTGTCCTATGGATAAAGCAACTTATGAACGCTTTTATAAAGCACTTATAGAAGCGGAATGCACTGAGCTTAAAGACTTTGAACTGAAAGTATTTGAAGGGTGTATGCCCGTTGAAGAAATGGCAAGAAGAGGTGAAAAAACGTTGTTGTTTGGACCATTGAAACCAGTGGGTCTTGAAGAAGAAAATAAGAAAAGACCGTATGCAGTGGTTCAGTTAAGACAAGACGATGCAAGAGCAACGATGTACAATATAGTAGGCTTTCAAACACATCTAAAGTTCTCTGAGCAAAAACGGATCATTCAAATGATTCCAGGTTTACACAACGCGGAAATATTACGATACGGCGTAATGCATCGCAATAGTTTTATAAACGCACCGAAATACCTCAATCAGTTTTATCAGTATAAAACCAATTCTAACCTTTATTTCATCGGTCAGTTCAGCGGTGTTGAAGGCTATGTTGAAAGTGCCGCAAGCGGAATAATTGCCGCAACCCATATTGTTAGAACACGTTTGGGAAAACCAGTCCTGCCCTTTCCTATTGAGACAGTGATGGGAGCCCAAGCGGATTATATTGCCCATGCGAGCCCTGAAAATTTTCAGCCGATGAATGCAAACTTCGGATTGCTGCCAGAACTTAAGGAGAAGGTAAAAAAGAAGGTTCGAAAAGAAGCGTATGCACAACGCGCTTTAAAAGCTATGCAAGAGTTTGTGAGGGATCTCAATGACTAATCAAGAACTCATTGTGTTATTTAAAGACTATTGTCAAAGTGTGTTGCGGTATTCTCAACACACTGTTTTAGCGTACACTAAGGATTTGGAAGGATTTATGAGCTTCTTAGAACGTGAGGATTTCGGGAGTTTTAAGGATGTGAGTCCACGAGTCGCTAAGTTTTACATGAGTGAAATCGCCTCGTCATATCAAACGTTGACAGTGCGAAGAAAAATCTCAACGTTAAAGTCCTTTTATCATTTTTTGCTAAAAGAAAATCTAGTTAATCACCATCCGTTTTTAGAGGTGAAGTATCCGAAAAATAGTAAGAAGTTGCCAAAGTTTGTCTACCCTGAAGAAATCGAAAGCTTACTGAATAGTATTGATGTATCGAATGATAAAGGTAAGCGCAACTATTTAATCTTTGATTTAATTTATGGCACCGGTGTTCGTGTTTCAGAGCTATGCGCCATTAAACATAAGGATATCGATTTTAAGCAGCGAACGATATTAATCCATGGCAAAGGCCAAAAAGATCGCTATGTTTTGATGAATCATGCGCTTACAGAACGTCTAGAACAGTACTTTTTAAGCACCCGAAAAAACTTTATGAAGCAACAAGACCATCCGTATCTTTTGGTAAATGTTCAAGGAAAACCGATTACACCAAGAGGTGTTCGTTACATTGTTAAAGAGGTTATGGATCAATCGAGTAGCTTTCTAAAGGTGAGTCCTCATACATTAAGACATACTTTCGCCTCACACTTGATTAGTCAAGGTGCAGATTTAAGAAGTGTTCAAGAACTTTTAGGTCATGCACATATATCAAGCACACAAATTTACACGAGCATTTCTAAAGAGGATTTAAAAAACCAGTACTTAAATCATCACCCGAGAGCGAGGAAAAAGTAATGGAAATTTGCATTGTCGCAGTGGGGAAAATTAAAGAAAAATCCTTGAAAATGTTAATTGAGGACTACAGCAAACGATTGAGAAAATATGCTAAGTTATCGATTATTGAGGTTAAGGATCAACCTGA
This sequence comes from Candidatus Izemoplasma sp., assembly GCA_007117885.1. Classification (GTDB taxonomy): domain Bacteria; phylum Bacillota_I; class Bacilli_A; order Izemoplasmatales; family Izemoplasmataceae; genus CSBR16-104. Next base: position 582 of record SKFS01000057.1, on the reverse strand, counting down.
AAAAAAGAACGCTAGCATAGAAGACTTAAATCAACTACGGGAAGTCGAGGCAACTAAAATTCGTGAACATATAAAGGATGGCTATAAAATAGCTTTGGCGATTGAAGGAAATTCTTATTCTAGTGAAGGTTTTTCAAAAATGATTGAGGACGTAAAAACCTATTACGGGAGTCGCATGTATTTTATTATTGGAGGGTCATACGGATTAAGCGATTCTTTGAAGAAAGAAATGGATCGTTTAGTCTCTTTTTCAATGTTTACCTTTCCCCATCAACTCATGAGACTGATTTTACTAGAACAATTATTTAGGTCAATGAAAATATCAAACAACGAGCCGTATCATAAATAGGTGCAATAATCGTTACAAACAGCATAACAAAGGGATTTAAAAGACGTAGTTATAATCGAGTAAATGCAAATAAAAACAGCTATTTAAGCTGTTTTTATTTTGGTTATCAAAAATTCCTTACCATTTTGTGATTTCTAATGAGTCAAACCTCAAATTATCTATTTGAATAATTAATGCTTATTTAGAATTATTACCTCAAAATCACAAATAATTTAAGGTCTAAAAAACGCCTT
>SKFS01000129.1 GCA_007117885.1 Candidatus Izemoplasma sp. | reverse complement strand
GGGATACGGCAATGAATATAGGCTGTTTTCATGAGGATCATTCCTTTAGTTTTGTCTTAGTTATATTTTAGCAAATTATCCCCTTAATCGACATCGAAACGATTAAGTATTGCCAAAAGAATAACACCCCATGAAATTATGGGGTGTTAAGCAATACTACCTTATTGTAATTATTCGCTTGTTTTTATCAAAACTCCATCTTGACTCAACGTTACTTCATAATCAACAGTGACTTCAATATCACGTTCACTTGATGAACCAGTGACCGTCAAAAGAACACTCACAGGTTCATCAAAGTCTGCCAAATCGATTTTATTCAACGTGTTTGGATCAAGCAACTCTAGGTTATTAGACGTCCATGAGAATTCGATTGATGAGAAGAAATTACCAATACTAATAACAAATGATATTTCTGCGATTGAGCCTTCTTTAGAGACATCAATCAGCTGTTCAAATCGGGTTATCATATAGGCAGCGTAAGCTTCATCAGATAGCCCATCTTCAATGAGGGCAATTTGTGATTCCTGATTATACGCAATTTCAGCACCTATTCCCCACTTAAGCAAGGCTTCGCTAATCTGAACAACATCCCCAGACATAAACGTATTCAAGTGCTCTAGTGCTTGATCAGAAGCAAACATGCTATCAGTAAAACGCAAACCAATCGTTTTGCCTGTAAGTGGGTCAATCAAACCTAAAAGTCCTTCTTCCTCAACCTCATTAAAGCTAACAATCGCTTCAGTCAAGTTTACTTGGTAAGCCTCCAAGCCATACATTAATCCTACATCATATAGGTTTAATCCGTCCAAAACTTTAACTGTAGGTTCTATCGGTTCTAATCTTGGAGCAAGTTCATTAAGCAAAATGAAGTCAATATTATCTTGTTCAGAAAATGGGATAATGGTGTATTTTACGGGGATAAACTCTTCCTCAATTAGGATACTTGTTGTACTAGCAAAACCATTGATAAAGATAAAGTCCCTGACATCTAAACCGTTTATGGTATCGCCAAAGTTCACGATGATACCTTCTCCATTTAAGTCTTGAACGATGAATAGTTCATCTGTTTTGAACGCCACAACCTGGAAAAGGCCAGAGATAAAGCCACTGCCTTGAGTTTTGATGTCGGAAACGGTTGTGGGTGAGGCGACTTCAATGGTAAGTGTCTTTTCACTAAGTACTTCATCACTCGAGATATCTATAAGGTTTAAAGTAATGTCATAACTACCCGCTTCATAGAAGAACGCGGTAAAATCTGTGGTAGCGACATAACTATTGGTTACATCGAACCCTGTGATAGGACCCCAAAAACCAAGCTCAGCAACATCAAAGAGATTATTAAGTTCATCTTTTGCATATAAGTGCATTAATAAGGCATCTGAAACAACCACACTCACGCGAACATCTAAACCATCTTTAAAGATGACCTCATCACCAATGACTAATGAAACAGAAATGTCCATGGGTTGACCAGCCATAAAATCTATCGCCTCTAAGTCAATGATAAATTCAGTAATTTGTGGTATAAGCACTTCGTTTATTTTATACAACTGACCATTCGATACTGCCTCAGAGTGATGTAAAGGAATCCCATTGATAAAAATTTGTTCTTCCACCTTAGTGAACATGATAATGTTACCTGCTAACGTTTCGAAGTATAATGGCCCTTCTTCTAAACCTTGATGCAAATCTTCTAAAGTAATCGATCCCATCACCACATGATGTAATAAGATTTCAGGGAGTTCATCTAAAGTTAAAAGTATCTCAGCATCTAAATCAAGGATTTCTTCAAGTTCCCAAATGAACTCAATAAACGAATCGTTGGTAGGTGCAAAAAGCGTGAATGGGCCATCTCCAGATAATGTGTCTACTAAGGCAGCTTCAATTAAAGCCAACTCTAATGTGCTTAAAGATGGATTATCTGATATTACATCCAAAAGATTAGGTGGAGGCGCTATCTCAAAGGTTAAAGACTTTTCCGCGATGACGTTACTGTCTTGATTCAGGTCAACCAATTGTAAGGTAATGACAAATTCTCCTGCTGAGAAGAAAGTCGCTGTAACTTCAGTGAATGCATAATAGTCAACAGGTAGAATAAAGCCCTCAGAAGGTCCCCAAAAGCCTATCTCTGCTAATTCAAATAATTGATCATTGCTATCTGTTGCCCACAGTTGAACTAACCCTTCTTCAGGACTATCAATCAAAATGTTTATCCGTACACGTTCATATCCTAAAAGATCATTTTGAAGAGAAAAGAGTTTCACAAATAGCTCTTGGGCTTCAGCAAAGTCTAACATAATTGTTTCATCGGGTTCCACGCCAGATACCATAAATTCAAAATCGCTATTTCCAGCCACTTCGATTAGATTCAGAAAGGCAGTTTGATTAATCAAAGATTGCTTATTGTCTAAAACATAGCCATTGACAAGCAAGGTACCATTGACGTTAGTCAATGTTATTGTGTTTCCTGTTAGTGTTGGAAGTTCAAGAGAAGCATTATCATCAAGCAGAGCTAATAGTGTTTCTAAATCATATGTGCCTACGACAATATAATTAAGTAATACATCGCTTAAAGATGGATCTTCTAATAACGCTTCAAAAGAAGCAATTCCTTCTAAGTTTTCTATGATTTCATTAAAGACTAGCGTGTTCGGTACAAAGAATGTCAAGGGTTTATCGAATAAAACGTCTTCTAAGATGCCAGATTGGCTGAGTGCCTGGTTAAATAAGCTTAATGAGTCTGCGTATTGTAACCAATCAAAAGTCTCGTTCTCAAATGGTTCTAAGACAAAGTCTAATCTAAACAAACCAAACTTAAGCTCATTTGCTTCATTAAAATCAGGTTCATCAATAGCGTTCCCATTTAACCTTAACCCGGCATCACCAAACGTAATAATGTAAACATCATCACTTAGCATTTGAATCAGTTCGTAATCTGAACCCATACCAACAGAGAGTTGGTCAAGCCAAAAATGATTCAATAGCAAAGTCCTTAGATCAGCTGAACTCAATAAGTCTTCTAATGACTCTTCTCTTTCAACTGCTAAATTTTCAAAGGCATCGTTGGTCGGAGCAAAAACAAATACAACCGCAAAGTCTAGCTCTGCTAAGTCATCCATTAACCCAGTTTCAATGAGGCCTTGAATGAAAAAATCATAATTGCCTTCGTTGTTTATAAATTGAAGATACGCAGGTATGTTCGTCACACCAGTTAAGAGAGTTTCTGAAGCTCTATAATCAACAAGCATTGAAGTATCACTAAAAATGTTGTTTTCAAGTAACCACCCTACATCATTTATGGGTAGAAGTTTTTCATCAAGGTTCGTTGTGAAAACAACACCTTCTCCAAGGCCAATTGCCTCTTCATGCGTATCAAACACATTACCATATATTTTCACGTGCTTCAATCCTTCAGTGCCTGCAATACCAAAATCAACACTTGAAGTAAAATAATTATGACGAATCGTAACGTTGCTTGCAACACCAAACCAATCACCTTGAATGGCTCTAAATGCTTCTATGAAGATGTTGTTTTCAATCACAGCTTGATCACTACGATTTAGACCTATGGCTCTTGGACCATTGTCATGATTGATCGTGAACCCATCGATCACCACACCAACCGTATCATTGAGACGAATGGAATTACCTATCATAATGGCTTCATCGTCACGTGTTTCGCTATGTCCTGCGCGTCCTGCGTTTGGACCAAGTAATGAAACATGGTTGGTATTAAATACTAACGTCTCTTTATACTCCCCCGGCAAAACTAAAATCGTGTCACCTTCGCTGGCAGCGTCTAACGCACCTTGGATACTAAAGAATGCTAATCCATCTTCAATAATTGAAACGGTTGAGAAACGAACTGTGCGCGAGGTAAAGTTAGGAGCACTTAAAACCAAGTGGTTTTCACCAAATACTAACAAGGCATGACTATCTTCAATTACATAAAACCCTTCATGAAGGTTGATCTCAACAGATTCACCGTTTAACTCAGCAGTTAAGTCATCGATAGCTGGCATTGATAAAACAATACCACCTTCAGTGATGGTGCGGCTAAAGAGTTGGATTGGTAAGACAATATTCTCTTTACCCTCACCTTCAGGGGTGAAAGATACCCCTTCATCAACCTCAATTTCTTCAGACACACTTGAGCCTTCTTGGAATGTGACGGTCGCATTCGATCTTAAAGTCATGCGTCTCGTGGTACCCTCTAAGTTGATTGTTGGGGATGCGATGGTCCCTGCTTCAACAATGATCTCATCGACATTCCCACGAACGGTGACAGTCCCATCGGTTTCAATCGTCACTTGTGGAGCATCTTGATTTGTAGCATTGATCGATGTAGAAGTGCGAATAATAATCCCAAGCGCATGGAATCCGCTGGTGTTTAAAGTATTTTGTGATAAGTTTAAAACAATAGTTTGACCTTCAACATTTAAGTTTGTATTTAAAGTCACATCTGGCGCATCAAGTGTCAAGTCGCCTTGAAGTATGCCTGCACCAGTAAGGGTTATCTCACCATCAAAATCTGTCTCTAGGCTTAAATCACCTACTAGAGTTTTACCCATAAAGTCTAACCTATTCGATGCATCAAAGGTCACACTGGATAAAGTGATTGTATTAGTGAACACAATCATGTCGACAGCGTCAATAGCAAGTAGGCTAACTAAATCAAGTTCATCACGGGCCATCACAACAGTCAGACCATCATGACCTGCTTCGCCTTGTTCTCCTCGTGGACCTGTTGGGCCTTGAGGGCCGGTTGCACCAGTTTCACCTTGTGGGCCGGTGTCGCCTTGTGGTCCTTGTGGTCCTTCTTCACCCTGTTCTCCTCGTGGACCTCTTGCGCCAGGTGTACCTCTTGCACCCTCCGGTCCTTCTTCACCTTGTGGCCCTTCAGGTCCACTTTCACCTTGTGGCCCTTGAGGGCCAGTTTCTCCTGTGGGACCCTGCGGTCCTGTACTACCTTCTGGACCTTTCGGTCCTTCTGGGCCCTCAGGACCTTGGGGACCTTCAACACCCTCAACCACACCTAAATTTTCAATATGGCCATTGGCAAATGTAATGATTAATTCTCCTTGATCATTGATGGAAGCCTGTTCAATGAACGGATTTTCTTGCGCGTTACACGCAACTAATAGAAACCCTAAAAAAACAAGGCTAAAGACTAAAACAAACCTCTTTACTAGCATGCTTTTCCTCCTGATATGTAATTTAAAAATAATTTTGTGAAATATTCACGTTAATAATTTTATCATAATTAAGTAATTAAAATTTAAAGAAGTGTGTTCCTAGTGTTCATTTACAAGGCTTATAAATCAATGCTTAAAAGCTTTTTTTGAATATAGTATTTATTCAATAT
>SKFS01000051.1 GCA_007117885.1 Candidatus Izemoplasma sp. | reverse complement strand
TAATCTACTAAAATATGTCCTTCTGGAATATACATTTGTGCTAGATAAGATTTATAACCACCTCGCAGTGGAACCTGATTAATTGCAATCAAAGGTGATTTTTCAACTGTTACAGAATCTAAAACATAAACTGCAGATATTCTAGTATCTTCAAGAATCGTGAACTTATAATTTTCATCCCAAGATACTATTTGCCCATTAATTAACCAATGGCTAAACTTTTCTCCATCTCTTAGAGCATCAGCTTGAACTTCAACAACAGTGTTAAAGATAAACTTTTCATCTTGTTCATTATCAAATGGAGTTAAAATAGTACCCTCATCAACAATGACTGCCCATTCACTTTCATCATGTATTGCATATTGTAGTATCCGAACAACATCATTAGTGATGTTATCTAATGGTTCATTCCAACCATCACGAATGAAATTAGGTTTCGTGTATGAAGTGACAACCGGTGCTGTTGCTGTCTCATTGTTACCAACATATTCTACAGCAATAAACTCACCATTCGAATCCATGAAAACAACAGCATGCTGAACATGAGGTTCAGGGTCTCCAGCTGCCAAACTATAAACAGCAATGATATCCATAGCTCCAGTCACAAAAATAGGATCAGCCTCTTCTAAATCCGAGCGTACTACTCCATTAATAATCCAAAAAGCGAAATCATAATTTTCTGGATCTGGGTTTGGATCAACACCAAAACTAAAACTATCAATATTAATTGTTGATCCATAGGTGATACTTGCTAAAGTCTGCACTATATCTTTATTGTGATCGTCAAAAAACGCTCGGAACTCAACATTATAAGTTGGTTCATCAGCCCTAACAAGCGTAACACCAAAAGAAAATACAAACACCAAACTAACAATCAATAAAAGTAGTTTTTTCATTATTAGTTACTCCCCCAAATCCATTCAGATTCCGCTGCAGATGGTGCACTGCTTACAGCGATACTCTCTTCAACCTCAAAAACGACAACTTCAATTGTCGGTTTTTCATATTCTTGCTTTTTTATTGACATAATAAGGCCTCCCCTACGCAGTCCTTAATAAATATGTAATAATTATAGCAGTTTTATAATTAAATGTATATACATTTCATGTTGTTTTACAAAGTTTCTATCAACTTTAGTCTAAATTGATACTTTCTACCGTGGTTACATCAAAATCGTAGAACTTAATTTCATAGCGGACAAGTGAAAAAGTTTGGTCGTAAATTTCGATATTTAGTAGTAATGCGTCTTCTTGTACAATGAGCTCGTAAGCATTAAAATGTCCAGCCATAGGAATGTACTCAAGCATGTTGTTGAACTCTGTCACTTTCACAGTATACCGGTTCTCAGTGACATTAAACCAATCAATGTTAAACTCTATCGGTAACATGCGACGTTGTGAATGGGTAAACCGCACATGGCGATACTGTGCTTCCGTAAGCGGGGCACTTATCCACTGATCGACTTGATACTCATAACCAATATACTCACCTTCAACAGCATCAATCATCAAGCGAATTTCTTCAGCATTGACACGTTGTAAAGACATATAAATCCGATCGAAATCACGTTCAAATATAATCGTTCTTTCATAGTTACCGTTAACATAAACAGTAACGTATTCCTTATAATTTTCACTTTCTAAAACTTTGCTTAGTAGTTGCTCTAAGGCTTCCCCTGACTCAATCTTTACATAAATAGCAGCGATAGTAGTGTCCTCTTCAATCATCTCTAAAGCTGACGTCCAACCGACAAACAGATACCCCGGTACGATAGGCACCTCAGGATAGCTAAGTTCAGGTTGCTCCCCTCGCGTAAATGTCACGGTTTCGATAGCAACTCCATCATGACCCGTAAAGGTCACTGTAATTGTTTCACTATCACTACACGCAAACAGTAAAACACTCATCATTAATAGACTGAAAATCATCATTATTCGTTTCATTATATCCACATCCTAAATCTATTCTTACATGCTATTGTATCACATTCTTCGTATCTTTAAAGGCTAGTTCATAAATTCACCCATAACCTTCAAAAAATCACATTTCAGCGACGAAATGTGATTTTTACTTAAAGCTCTGATTCATTAAAATATAAATATTGATTTTTTCCGTTCGCTTTCGCTTTATAAAGCACTTGATCGGCCTTTGATATCACATCATCCCGAGCTTCCGCTTTAACAATGCCAATCGATACCGTGATCGGGATGGGGTACTTCTCTTTTGTCATTTGATCGGTTTTACGAATGATCGCTTCTGCCATCGCTTTTATCGATTCTTCTTTTTGGAAAAACAAACCGACAAACTCATCGCCACCGATGCGATAGAAACGGTTTTCATCGGTTTCATAACTGAGTAATAAGTTCGCAAAATCAACAAGAAACTCATTCCCTTTATGATGCCCATAACGATCATTTAAAACTTTAAAATCATCGATGTCAAAGTAAAGAACATGAAAATCCTTATTGTGATAGCGTAAGCCATAGTGATAATCAAAGGTATACTTATTAAATGTATTTGTTAAAGAATCATGATGCGTTTTAACAAACAACGCCTCTTCTTCAACAAGAAAGTTCGTCACATCGGTAATAAATACTGTCGCAAATCCTGGTTTTTCTTTATGCGGAATTAAGTTAAAGCGAATCCAGTGTCTGCCCTTTTCATTGACAAGGGGAAATGTCACATTGGGCTCGTTTTCAACCTCATCGATTAAGATGGTAATATTATTGTAGTAGGCTTTTTCTCCAGCGACTTTAGCATAGCCATTTTGAAAGTCAAAATAGCTTAGAAGCGTGTCTAATTCTAAGTGATCAACGTCTTCAAAGCCGAGTAACTCAAAGCTACCCGCAATAACCTCAAGGACAAGCTTCTTCTTACTTAAATCGGCAAAGCAAATAATCTTGTTTGCCTGACACATCACTAAGTCTTCTAATATATCAAGATTATAGCGTTCCCTTAGTAACGATTCCATTCCTTTATAGCGCTTCAAATAGTTTTCTTTAAAACGTGAATAATCTTTAATCGATTGTGGTTTATTCAAGTTCGTGATTTTCAAGGTCCTCTCCCCTTCACTATTTATCACTTATTTTTTTACGATTTATCAATCACATGCACGGTTGCTTCAATGGTTTTCGTTGACGCACCACCGACTTTCACCTTATAGCGATGATTCTCAGCGGTGTAATGCATGTCAACATTGTACGATCTAAAATCGTCCACAGTTAACACAAAGGTTATCGTTTTTGTTTCGTGCGGCATAAAGTGAACCCGTTTAAATCCTTTTAACTCATTGACCGGTCGACTAACACTAAAAACAGAAACTTCGATATAACATTGCACAATCTCCGTGGCTTCAACGTCACTGTCGTTTGTGACATCGACGGTGACATTGAGTGTGTCATCGCCTGTTAATATCGCTTTATCTAATTCTAAATTCGTATACGCAAACGACCCGTAACTGAGTCCATACCCAAAGGCATAGAGTGGTTCGTTTGAAATATCACGATACCGACTATTGTAGCGGTAATCGGGGCGTTTATAATCAAAGGGACGACCCGTTTGATAATGGTTGTAGTAAAGCGGAATTTGGCCTTGATGGCGTGGCATCGTCATCGTTAACTTTGCACTAGGACTCGTAATGCCATAAAGCAAATTGTAAAGTGCAGGACCTGTCATTGTTCCTGGTTGATAGGCGTACAGAATCGCCTTGGCTTTTTTAACATAATCCGTCATAATCAGCGGTCGACCGGCAAAAACAATTAAAACACAATTTTTGTTCACTTTCACCACTTCATCAAACAAGGCACGTTGACTCTCTTTTAAATGAATATCAACTTTACTATTGCCTTCGCCCGCTTCAAAGCCATCTTCACCTAAAGCAATCAGCACGACATCATAGTTGCTTAATACACTGACATTCGCAGGTAAATCATCAAAACTATCAAACGTAACTTGATGATCCATAAATGCTTTCAGTAACGAAATAACGTCTTCTTTACGGGTTAATCCTGGCCATTCTCCAATAGTATCTTGCGAATCAATAAAGGGACCGATCAAGGCAATCTTTTGGCTTTTACTCAATGGCAATATTTCCTTATTTTCAAGCATTACAATGCTTTTTTCTGCGGCTTCTAAAGCCAATTTCTTTGTTTCTTCCTTAAGCATGTACGGTGTAGAATCGGCATAGAGATTGCGATAAGGATTGTCAAAAAGCCCTAAAGCAAACTTCAGTTTTAAGATTCTTCGGACAGCCGCCTCAAGTGCATTAAGTGAAACACGCCCTTCCTCAATCAATGCGGCTAAATGACGTTGATAGGTTTTTGACACCATTTCATGGTCTAGACCTGCATTAAAACATTGCTCAGCCGCGTCTTTTTCGTCTTTAGCGACTTTGTGATGGATAATTTCTTCCGTCGACGTGTAATCAGAAATGGTTACACCGTGAAACCCCATTTCATCGCGTAAGAGGTCTGTTAAGAGAAAGCGATTGGCGGTGGCGGGGCGATCAAACACAGTATTAAAGGCCGTCATCACCATCGAAACCCCTTCATCAATCGTCGCTTGAAAGGGCGGTAAAACCATCGTTCTAAGCACCCGCTCTGAAATATCGACGGTATTATATTCTCTTCCCGCTTCAACAAACCCATACCCAGCAAAGTGTTTAACACAGGCTGCCACACGATGTTTATCGGCTAAATCATGACCTTGATAGCCACGAACATACGCCCGTGACAAGACACTCGACAAATAAGGATCTTCGCCATTGCTTTCCATGACACGGCCCCATCTAGGGTCTCGCACTAAATCCACCATCGGGGAAAAGACTAGATGAATCCCCCCGTGGGTGGTTTCATACGCGACCGCTTCAGAGACGCTTTCAATGAGCTCAGGGTCCCAGCTTGTAGAAAGGGCTAGGTTGATTGGAAACGCTGTTTTAAAACCGTGGATCACATCAAAACAAAACAACAAAGGAATCTTCAAGCGGGATTCCTCAACGGCAGTTTTTTGGAGGAATCGCAAGGTATCTTCATCGTGAACACTGAGAATCGATCCCACTTCACCCTTACGAATACCTTCTAACGTCCCTGAAGGATCGACGTCATGACCCGTCAAAACATTCGAAAAATAGGGCGCTTGTGAGCACTGGCCGACTTTTTCTTTAAGCGTCATCTTCGAAAGAAGCGTTTCAACCTTCGCTTCCATACTAAGCTTTTTCTCCGTCATAAAACCCCTCTATTCTTGATAGACCTTAATGTCTTTGACCACAAAGGTTTGCGGAAAGGATGCATAATCAACCTCACCGCCAAGGCTGCCACCGATCGCTAAGTTAATAATCAAGTAAAAATCTTCATCAAAAGGCCAGCCTTGAGGACCAGTGTCTTTTCCATCTTCCCCTTTAATGTAATGGCTAACTTCCTGATGATCGACATAATACGTGATGCGCTCTTTTTCCCAACGCAACGAAAACGTATGAAAGTTATCAGGAATCGCCTCACCAACATGAATTTTATAATACTGTTCATCGCGTCGGTGATTGTACCTTTCAGTGTGAATGCATGTATAAATTGTGTTCGGCTTATTGCCGACATGTTCCATAATATCGATTTCGCCACTCTTTGGCCAACCGCCATACACCGACGCTTGAGGCATCATCCATAGGGCTGGCCATGTCCCTTTACCACTCGGCACCTTAGCGATGATATCGATTTTTCCGTATTTAAAATAAAACTTGTCCTTCGTATGAATTCTCGCACTTCTCACAATCCCATCCTGGTAAGTGGCGCGAAGGTTTAGTCCGTTATCAAAAAACAAGTTTTCAGGGTCATCAACATACTGCTGAACTTCATGATTCGCCCATTTTTCACCGGTCGCAATCGTCCAATCATTTTTGTCGAGGAATGGCTCATTCACAAAATCAAAGTGCTTAATTAAACGCATAGGTCGACTCTCCTTCGTGTTATTTTAAAACGCGTGTACTCTCACCATTAATTAAAAACGTATCCACCGTTACCGTTTCACCGACCGTCACCGCTTCCGGCGTTTCTGTCAACTGTAAAATCTTTCGCGCAGCTATCTCGCCCATTTTTCGAGCATCCTGCCGAATCGTAGTTAATCGTGGGGTAATGAGTTGACCGATATCAACCCCGTCAAAGCCGACAAGCGAGTAATCATCTGGAACGCGTTTACCCGCTTCACGAATCGCTTTTAATGCCCCGATCGCGAGCATGTCAGAAGCACAGAATATCGCGGTGGGTTGATCGTTGAGTTGAAGGATTTTTTGCATCGCACGGTAACCGTCTTCTCTTGAGAAAAACTCCCCCGATACAAGAAACGCTTCTGGCAAATCTAAATTAAGCTTTGCCATACTATTCTCAAACGCCTCTTTTCTTGAACCGCCGATAAACGTCGATTTATCGCCATAGACATGGGCGATTTTTTTGTGGCCCAGTGAATGCAAGAAACTAACCCCTTGCCAAATGCCTTCGTTATTGTTAGAGGTGACATTAATCGCCGTTTTAACAAAATAATCAATCGTCACAATGGGAATTTTTGAGGCGTAAAGTTCCATCATCTCATCGCTATTGAAATCTTCACATAAGACCAACACCGCATCGACTTGTTTACGGATGGAGTGTTGTAAATACGACCCATTTTGTTTTCCCATGCTTTTCGCTAAAAACATTATGTCATACCCTCTTGCTTCAACGGCACTCTTAAAACTCTCCAGTATTTTCGCAAACAGAGGATGTTGTAAACCTTGGTTTGTAATCTCTTCAAAAATAATGCCAATCGTGTAAGAACGATGCGTTTTAAGTGAGCGTGCCGAAGAGTTTGGGATATAGCCCATTTCATCGCAAAGTTTTAACACTTCTTGACGCGTTGCTTGGGAGATATCGGTGTAGTTATTAAGCACTTTCGATACCGTTGCAACACTAAAACCCGAACGTTTTGAGACATCTTTAATCGTGACCATTTTCATCCATCCTCACAAACTCAAAATAATTTAGATTGAAGCCACCTTGTGTCGCTTCAATCTTAAACGTAAAAATCCCTTTTTCTAAATTAAACGGCTCACTGACAACCGTCACCCATTCTTGCCACCCACCAGTGGCATCAATATCCGTGGTGGCATGGGGAAACCGCGTCCGCGAAAACAAGCGAATCTGGCCGCCACCATTTAAACTTGCAACACGGTATTTAATTTGATACCGACCCGCTTCTTCCACTTCAAGAATATACTCTAAGTAATCGCCATTATCAATCCAACCGACATTTTGTCCGCCACCTTCATCCTCCGTCGCTTCAGTGCGAATACCAAACATCGCATCGTAGTCTTCTGCCTGAATCCGTGAGGTCACACTTCGCACCGCTTCAGTCGTCACATTCATGGCCACTTTACTTGAGGTTTGATCTTTAAAATCAACCGCTTCAATCTCAATACGATGGGTCGTGGCTGGGGATAAGCCAGAAATATTCATCGCATTCAACGTGGTCCGATCATGGAAGTTTCCATCAACGTAAATATTATAATGGGAAACCATCACATCGTGTTCAGCATGGTGCCAACGTAAACGCGCCATATTATGCGTTGTATTTAAAAGCGTAAGATTTCTTGGTGGTCCGGGAGGATCCGTCGTCATGCCCGCATAATCCCGTTGAAACACACGGACAAACTCGACTTCCATCGCTTGTGGAAAGATGCTGTCATCGACGCCGCGAACACCGCCCCAATCACCGCCCACAGCAACATTTAAAATAAGATGGAACCGTTGATCAAATGGCCAAGCCATAAAATTCTCGATATCTTGATTTCTCAGGGCATCGGGATTATACCCAAACACCGCAAACTGCTCGCCATCGATAAATAATCGAATCGAACGCGGTTCCCAAATCATTTCATATAAATGAAACTGATCTTCGACGGTCGGAATCCTGCGTTGATAACCCACTTGTGTCCCAATCATATGGTTATACGCGCCAGTATGAATCGTTCCATGAACTATTTCTGGGTCATAACCGACATACTCCATAATATCAATTTCACCGCTTAACGGCCATTGGCCATATTGCCAATCGGTTGGCAACATCCAAATCGCTGGCCATAAGCCTGTTCCCGATGGCATTCTCGCCATCACCTGAACCCGCCCATAAAGCCAATCGCCGCGATATTTCGTCACAAGACGCGCTGACGTGTAATCACGCCCGCCCATCGGTTCACGAAGCGCTTGAATATGCAATACGCCGTTTTCTACAAAGGCATTGCGAAGATCATTCGTATAATACTGCAGTTCACGGTTACCCCAGCCACCGCCGCCAATATCAAAACCCCAACGGCTTGGGTCGGGGGCACCGTCTTGATCAAACTCATCGCACCAAACGGGTTGCCAATCGTCAATGTTGTCAATGTGAGCACATTCTTCAGGCACTAAGCTCCGGGGATCAAAGACAATCGGATCGGGATCCGGACTTGGATCGGGATCATCATGGGTCCCATTGCAAGCACTCAAAATCAAGAGTGCCACAAACATGAAAACCGTTATTTTTATAAATTTCATCGTATCTACTCTCCTGTAATACCCGTACGATCAATACTTTCTACGAAGTAGCGTTGGGTAAAGAAATATAAAATCAGTAACGGTAAAATCGTTAAAATATTACCGGCAAGTTTTGCGGCCTGCATCAACTCTCTTGCAGGGCTTCCCTCAGGGTATAAACTCGTGTAGTTATTAATGAACTGCTCGACCCTTAAAGGCAGGGTCATCATATTGCTGCCGCGCAAGAATAAACCACTTAAATACGTCTCATTATAATACCACACAAAACTAAATAAGAAAACAATGATAATCGCGGGAATCGCTAAAGGAACGGCGATTTTCAAAAACACTTTCAATGGCCCTGCACCATCGAGCTGAGCGGATTCTTCTAAGCTTTTAGGAATCATTCTAAAAAATGAATAAAAGATTAAAATAAAGATTGCTCCGTTAAACCCTTGGCCTAATATTGCGGGGTAAACAAACGCACGCATACTTCCTAATAACCCGTAATTCGCGTACATTCTAAACGTTGGCATCATGGTAATTTGTGGGGGCACAATAAAGGTCATAATCATCAACACCAACAAGAGCTTTTTCAAAGGAAAATTATACCGGGCAAACCCATAGCCAATCAGACCGCTTGAGACGGTTGCGGATAAGGCGGGAATCCCCGCAAGATAAATCGCTTCTCTAAACGCCCGAGGATAATCAATCGCTTGCCAGACAATCCGGTAGTTTTCCCAGTTTAACGTCGAAGGAATCCAGCGTACAGAAACATCGATAATATCACTCATTGTCATAAAACTATTGGTAATCATATAAAGCATTGGGTAAAGATAGATATACCCTAAACTAATCAGTAAAGCATAAATCGAGGTTTTAAAGATGAGACCATCGGTAAACCGCATTCCGAAAAAGAATCGCCGGATATCGGTTTTCATCGCATGGTAATCTTTCGCACGGTAATGTTTAAGAATCGTTTTAAAACGCGTCCGTAATTTTTGTTGTCCCATCATGTCCGCGTCACCTTCTTTCTAATCGTGACCGCGCCGACAAAAATACCGATAATTAATGCCATCGCAAGAAAATAAATCCATGACAAGGTCGCACTATACCCATAGCCTGTCGTTAAGGCCGGTGTCGATTCACCGAGCATAATATTACGAATATAAATGATCACTTCATTTAAACTGAAAACACTCATCGAAACCACTGTATAAATAATCGCAACACTAATTAAAGGCATAATCGATGGTAAAGTGATTTTCCAAAACGCTTCCCAAGGACTCGCCCCATCGATCATCGATGCTTCATAAATCTCTTTATCAATTTTCTGCAGTCCCGCTAACAATATAAGAATCTGAATTCCCGCAAACCATAAAACAAGCAAGATTTGGGCAAACAGTGCTTCAATAGGGCTCGCGATAAACGCCCCGACATTCGTGATAATCAGGTCGATAAACGTATAATTATCAATTGAAGGTAAGGTAGTTGCGCCTTGATTCATTAACTCAGCAATCACCGGACCTGAAGAGATAATGACCGGTAAAAAGAAAATCGTTCGCCACATACCTTTTGCTTTTACATCTTGATTGATTAACATCGCAATAATCAATGCAAAGACAATCGTGACCGGAACATTAAGAACTAATCTTAAAACATAATTGATTAAAATCTCCACAAAGTAAGGATCTTGTAAAAAGGCCGCCCGGTAATTGCCAATACCAACATACGCTAACTGAATCGATGCGCCATCAAGGCGAACTTTAAAGAAACTCAAATACAAACTATAAAAGACAGGGTAAAGCGCAAAGATAAGGTAGCCGACAATCCAAAGCAAAATGAACCCTAAGCCAATGACACTTTCGCGACGTTTATTGGTTATACGAATCTTCACCTTGCCAAAAAACGTAATATCGGTGTGGCTAACCATTAACATCTTATTATGCGTTGCTTTATCGATAAGCCGACTGAGTGGGGTGGCCAAATAGCGATCGATAATCGCGCTAATCTTTTCTAAGATGCCTTTCATTTTTCTCCCTCCCTTACGAAATAATCGAGCGGTGGGATGACAATACCATCCGCAGAATAGAGGGTATTCGTGTAATTAATAAAAATCTCTACGTTGTTACTATACGTTACCTTTACCACGCCGAGTTCTAAAACCACACGGTCTTCAATGGTTTCATTGATGACATGCTTTAAGGCATCGTTAATAAAGTGGTAATCTTCCACAACCGTCTCCTGCCACATCGCAAATTGGGTTGCGTAGAAACGTTCAATGTCCGTTCCGGATAAGTTACTTGAGCGCTCTTTTGTTAAGATGAAAGAAGGATTGATATTAAAATCGACCAACATCAATGTCTGAATTCGACCTAAACTATTAAAGTTAAGAAAATTACTAAATAACTCCATGTGGCCACTTAAAACAATCGGTAAGAACGGCACTAAATCATCGAAGTAATTCAACTGTGAGTTATAAAGCGGTGCCGCAAAGAAATCTTGAGTATACTGATACGCATAGGCATTCGGGTAAAGAAAACTTCCTATCCCTTCATACTCAGCCATAACGCGATCAAAATACTGATGAGTATCCGTGCGGGTAAACGTTGTCCGTTTATGATAGGAATAAAGCATTGACGCAAGGCTTTCAAACAGCACCTCAACCCCTAAATCCGTATAATCTGCTAAATCTCTTAAGGCTAACCGTTCCACCGCTTCAGGGTAAAGGATGTAACGTTCAGTATAGACACAGTTCGAACACTCCCATTCTAGTTTAAAGCGATTGACACCCTGAGCGACATCATTGCGATAACTAACTCTCCGCGTCGCATTTGAGGCATAAACATAGTTATTGAGTAAAAACAGGCGGTTTTCTTCTTGAATCAACGCAATCAACTCACGGAAATCTCGGTCACTACCTAAACGGCTTTCAAAGTTCACTGCACTCGGCAATTGACCACTGTAACCCCCTTGATTCCAGCCCATTAAACTGACCCTTTGATGGGTTAAACCTTGTTCAACAAAAAACTGATGCATCGCTTTAATATCGTCGACATGGGTCATCGGTACTAAGCTACGGCCAATAAACTGATTTTTCGAATCGGCCATTAAATACTGTAAGTGAATCGGAATATTTTCCCGTGTTTCAGTTAACCGCTGTAAATGCCCAAGCTCGACAAGATAGGCTTGATAATGTCGCGCCATTCCAACATAACTCGCCTTTTCACCCTCAAGGAAATCAAAGCGCACAGTAATATCATCAAAACCACTTTGGTGAATTCGCTGCCCCCCACCACTGCCATCACTCGTAAAGCTTTGGCGGAAGGTTTGACGGTAATCAAACTTTGTAAAAATTAAGTTGTAGGGTAAGTTCGCAGCCCCATTAGGAAATGCCAGCAACCGAGCATTTAAATCGCCTGACTCGATCATCGCGATAAAGGCATCTTGATGAACCCCATGGACGGCACCATAAATCGGCATCGATAATGGATAACTCGTCACAGAGGCACGCGCTGAAACGACGCCGGCGTTTAACCCGTAAAAACGCTCTTCAAACGGCGTAATAAACCGGCCTTCTTTATCCGTGTAGCGAATAATCGTCCCGACACCATCAGGAATCACCATGTAACCAGGGATTTCATCCATAAAGGTGGCGCCAAGACCAGGAAATACGATAAAACTAGAAAGGGCAATAATACTTGGATTGCCTTCAACTATACGATCGAACGGAATATGGGCACGAATGCCGTTTTCTGTTAAACTCACTTCTAAGCGAAAATCGAGTTCAACTTGCGTGAAACCCAGCCCAATCATCGTTTCTAAATCATACCGCGGATCCCCTTCAACATATAAGGGATAAAACCGTGAGCATTGTCGCGTAGCACAAAATCCCCCAATCGCAAAGTCAATCGTCACGGTTTGATTGGCCACAGTGATATCCGCAGTAAACTCCGTGTCGTTAACACCCACATTTTGTCTTCGTGCATAGCTTTGGGGAATATTAATATACTCAAAGCCAATACTACTGCTAAGCAGTCCAGTATACGTCCCAGCTTGAGGATCATCGATCACCGTACTCCAAATATAGCCTGTCGCTTTATTCTTTACTTTAAAACTTATATCATCGCGGTTCATATACAAGGCAAACTGCGTGTTTTCTAACACCAACTCATCCTCACTAGTAAGACGTAAGAAATGATCAGGATCAACCGCACGTAAATCATCCATTTGGGTAAACCGGGAGGACGAAAGCTTAACTTCTTCGATATAAGGATTCACCACATCCACCGGATTTAACTCAAGCTTCGAATCTGGATTTGCAGCATAGACCACCGTGAAAATCAGCCCGATAAAAACCATTAGAATCAACATCTTTTTACTAATTGACAACACGGTAATACACCTCCATCCACAAGTCTTTAATTAATACAAATAATTCATTGAGTAAAACATAAACGATAAACACACTGAGCAACATCATCACCATCGTAAAGGCAGATACAATGATTGAAGACACCGTTTCTTTTACTGTATAGAAGTGCGTTTCCTTTACCATAAAGAAGAAATAGATCGCCGTCACACCAATGCTGATGGCTTGGAAAAACTGAAGTAAAAAGGCTTCATTGTACGTCAATCCATTGGAAAGAATCGTTAGAATCGGTAAGCTAAGGAAAAATGGCGATAAACTAAAAATAGTCGTCACATAGACATCTTTTAAACGCCCTTCCCCTTCACGAATCGAACCTATTAAGAAATTACATATAACCCATAAAAGAATCGGTAAAAAGACTTTCACTATTTCTTCAACTAAATTAATTGAAGGAATGTGACGGTAATTGAACAAGAAGTTCAAATTATAAATGTAGTAAATATAAAACAAGAAATAGATAAGCAAAAGCACCGTAACCGAAAAACTACCCACCCGGTCTTTACGCTTAATGAAATACGACGCATCCGCTGGGTTTTTCAAGTAGGTAAAGAGATAAAGAATCTCATCCACCGTTTTGCTCTTCTCGCGTGTCCAAACCACGGCTTTTTTAAATGGTCTGCGGACATACGGCATAAATTTAAGTTTAATGTTCACCGCCATGCCTGTTAACCAAACAAACAAAAACACAATAACCGTGCCAACATTTGCGAGTAACCAGGTGTTTCTCACTTCCCAAAACGCCTCACTGTAACCGTCGCGATCATTCGCAATCAAATATTCTTCTAACGCTTCTTCAAACTCACCCACACTAAAATACGCGTTCCCGAGTCCACGATGCGCTAAATCGAAAAAGTCATTCATCTTTAAAACTTCTAGCCACGGTTCACGGCTCGCAGTGTAGTTGCCATCTTGATAAAATGCTAAGGCCGTATGCACAAGTTCAGCGAACTCCGTGGGATAAAATATTTTCAGTTCTCCTGCCGCCCGATCAAGGACATAAATATTGAAGGCGTCATCGACGGCAATCGCCGATGGCGTATTAAATAGACCGTGAATTTGATTACTAATATCTTGGCCGCCAAACATAAACAATAGATTACCTTCAATATCATACTCATAGATTCTTCCGGAACGGGTAATCGCATAAATATTGCCGATCGGTCCGACGAAGACATCGACTAAGTCTGGCGCATTAAACATATTCGGCAGAAGATTGCCACCGCTTATGTTCAAACGCTTCACGCCTTGACCTTCAACTCCTAAGCTAACCGTATGGATTAAGCCGCGTTGATCGATCGCCATGTTCGATACTTCAGGCGGGGTTAAATTAAACAACCTCGAGCGTTGTTCTTCAGTGAAAAAAGTGTACTGAAGCACCGTTCTAAGCGTCGGTTGTATCGTGTTCGTACCAAAATACCCTAAGAAATCGCCATTGCTTGAAAACTGTGCTAACCCACGAATCCCTAAGTTTAATACATAGACATTGCCACGGTTATCACTAATGATTTTACGTGGTTGATACGTTTCACTTCCAAATAACGGCGAATCGGGTCGTCCAAAGGTTTGTAAAATGTTGCCTTGATGATCAAGGTGATACGCCATCGCTGCACCACGATCGGCAACATAGATGCCATTTCGATTCGCAAAAACCCCCGAAGGCGTCACTAAAAAATCTTCCCCTAATGTCCGCACCTGGTCATTGACCATGTCGTAGACGATTATTTTTCCTCCCGTCGGCGTGTTTGAGGCAATGTAAATAACATTGTTTGCATCGATATGAATATCCAAAGGTTCAGCTAAAGAAATCCCTTGTATCGCTGAGACACTTTGAACAGGAACGTACGCCGTTTGCGTTCTAACTAAACGTTGATTGCTCATTGTAAAGGTTTGATAACGGACACCACTCTCTGCGTTCACGCCTGTGCCATAAGCGAGAAACACGAGCAAAGCAAGACAAAGCGCTAATAACTTCTTCATCTTACTTTAACCCCGAGTGGGCCATGGTATTCATGACTTTAGATTGCAAGAAAATAAAGATGACGATGTTTGGCACAAACATAATCAAACTCGCTGCCGCCATCATACCTTGCCCAGCCACAGGATTCCCCACAAGCGCCGCTAAGGTAGAAAAATAAAACGAGAGCGTCTTCATACTTTCACTGTCGATATATAGAGTTGGTCCTACGACATCATTCCAAATCAACTGAAACGATAAAATGCCCACAGTCGCAATCGCGGGTGCAATAATTGGAACAATGATTTTAAGGAAAATCTGCATTTCACTCGCGCCATCAATTTTTGCCGATTCAATCACTTCATTCGGTGTTTGATCAATGAACTGTTTCACTAAGAAAAGACCGACAGGAATAGCGAGTAACGGTAAAATCAGTACGAGATACGAATCGATGAGTCCGAGTCGAGAAATCGTTAGATACCGTGGAATCGTCACCGCGATGGGGACAAACATTAACGCTAAAGTATTAATTTCAAACAACAGTTTTTTGCCTTTAAACTTCAGTTTAGATAAGGCATACGCTGCAAGCGATGTGAAGAGAATGCTTAAAAACACCCCGATTACGGTCACTAGTACACTGTTAAACAAATAACGTGAAAAAGGAATTCCTGAATCCGCGGCTAAATTGATTAAATTACGAAAGTTATTAAACGTTGGAACCCGCACAAAAAACCGTGGTGGATACGCAAAAAGTTCGTTCATCGGCTTAAAGGCATGGCTGATAATAAACATAATCGGTAAGGCTACAAAGAGTGCCATCGGTACTAAAATCATATAAAACTTCAACTGACTACGATGATATCGTTTAGGATTTATTTTCATCCCACTAAATGATTTTGCCATCCTCTCACCTCCTAATCCTTTTCCCCAAGTAAACTAAAGGTGACTTTACTAATCGTATAAATCATTATTAGTAAAAACACACTCACTGCCGAAGCATAACCCATTAAATATCGAATAAAGCCAAAGTCTTCAATGTGGTTAACCATCAGCTGTCCCGCATACTGCGGTGTAGGATTTGCCCCCGACAACTGCACGCCGATGGCACCCACCTGAAAGGTTCCCACGACCGCCATGACGGCGCCAAAAAGCATTTGAGGTTTCATGGAAGGAATGGTGATATAAAAAATTTCTTGCCAACGGTTCTTCATGCCATCCATGTACGCTGCTTCATACAGCGTTTGGTCAATGTTTAAAATCCCCGCAAGCATGGCTAAAAACCCAACCCCCATACTTCCCCATAACGAGACAACAATCATAATGTTCATTAAATATTCAGGAGATTGTAAAAACTGAACTGGTTCTTGAACAAAGCCCCAGTTTAACAACCAAGCATTAATATACCCCGTTGCATTACCGGAAAACATGACGGTCCAAACGACGGCCATCGCAATCCCTGCCGTCATCGAAGGACTGTACAAAATAATCGCGAAAAGCGTTCGAGGTCGATGGGGAATTTGCGCCAGCATCCACGCCAACAAGAAACTCATCATATAGCCAACAGGACCGACAATAAAAGCAAATCGAATCGTGTTCGGCAGTACGTGTTGCATAAAAACTTCATCCCGTGTAAAGAGTTCGATATAGTTTCTTAAGCCAATAAACTCTGGCGTTTCAATCGTATTAAAAAAGGTAAACGATAAGCCGATCGCTAAAATGACTGGAATAATGATAAAGGTCACAAATAAAACGATATAGGGCGTTAAAAACCACGCCGGTGAGTTCATTCTTCTAATCATTGTCATGCTCCTTTAACCAGTAGTGAATGTTGTGGATAGTCGGGACACGATACGGTTTAATCCCCACACCGTTTTCGGCATAACCAAACTCTTCCATACGGTAAATAATTTCTCGGTTGGCGATGCGCACGGCACGATCGAGCGCAATCCTTGGATTTTCGTCGTCAAAAACAATGCGATTCCAGGCATTACTAAGCTCACGCTCTACCATGTAAGCCCCCGGAATCCGTGAAGCTTCTAAAGCATACTCCCATTGCTTTAAAATCACGTCGATATGATCCTCAGGAAGGGGCAACTGGGCAAACGCTTCTAAGTTTGCTGTGTTCCACAAAAACTCTGTACCGTAAGCCGTCTGCAGACGTGTGGCAAAGTTCACCTGTGTTTCTGTCGCCATCCACCATTGGATGAAATCCCACGACTCCTGTGGCTTATCGGTGGCGGACATAATCATCGTTGACTGGGCACCACTCGCCGCCCAACGAACCACTTCGCCATCCTCTTGTAAAACACCAGGATGCGGGGCAATATTCCAGCGCCCAGCGATTTCCGGTGCGGCGATGGTTAGTTGTAGGTACGTTGCTAGATCGCCAATGCCAATCGGTAATAATCCTGTACGAAAATGATTATAGAAGTTCGGGACTTGTTTAGGCATATTGTAAATCGTGAAGAGTTCTGTCATCATCCGAATGCCCTCTAGGTTTTCATCGCTATTAATAATCGTTGATAAGCCGTCTTCTGCATAAAGCTCACCACCGAACTGATAAATAAACGGAATCGTCACGACAAACGGTTTGAAGCCACCAAACATCGCGATTGGCTGATAATAGTTCATCCCAAAACGTTGCAGTTCTGGTAAAATTTCAATCACTTCATCCCACGTATCCGGAACCGGGATATCGAGGGATTCTAAAATATCGCTACGATAAAAGGTCACCCAAAAGTTTTGCGTGAGTGGTAAGCCAAACATGCCTTCTTCAAAGGCATAAGGCACCATCACACCGGGTGCAAAATTAGCCACGACCTCTTCATAACCAGAAAACTGTCGTAAATCTAAACTTGCATTACGAATCGCAAACTCATATGGCAACCAATGGTTCACACCTAAAGCAATATCAGGAGGCCGATTTGCCGCATTTGCTAAAATCAGTTTATTCTCATCTGGCATAATCGATAACTGCACTTTAATCCCTGTCTGCGGGGTAAACTCACTGTCAATCATCTGTTGCATAATCTCAATGTATTGACGCGGATAGTTCACCCAAATTTCAATGGTATCCTCATCGGTATTACCAATTTCATAATCATTATTGCCAAATGACATAAAGAAACGTCGTGTCGATTCAAACATATTCACAAGGAAATTCGCTCTAGGACGTGGTAAACGTCCATCACCACTTAAATATATTTGTTCAAAATCTAAGCCATTTTCTAAAAACACTTGAGCTGTGGTTCCCAACAACTGCGCCGTTGATGAATCGCCATCGGCGAGCAATGTCATTTTATTGGGAATATCATTGATGTCCTCACGAAGTTGTTCGAG
>SKFS01000111.1 GCA_007117885.1 Candidatus Izemoplasma sp. | reverse complement strand
TTGCTAAATCAATCAGTTTTTCATGCCGTGCAATCGTTTTATAATCACTTAAATTTAGATGGGAATCCTGTTTATACTTGAAGAATGGCGGATTGCAAGTAATCAAATCGACACTATTTGGACGAAAGTGCTTTTTAAGATTTTTGATATCTTCATGTAAAACTGTGATTTGATTTTCCAAATGATTTAAGGCGACATTTCTTTGAGCGAGATCGGCAACCGCTTCTTGAACTTCAACACCAATGATTTGAGCGTTGGTCTTTTGAGATAAAAAGAGTGGTACAGGTGCAAAGCCGGTACCAAGGTCGATGATTGTGTTTATGTTTTTTGTGATGACAACAAAATCGGCTAAAAGCGTTGAATCTAACGAGAAGTTAAACATATCGGGACGTTGAATAATTTTCATCCCTTGATAGCCTAATAAGTCGTTAAGTACCTCATTCGGTTTCAGTAATGTCATGATCATCACCCGTTAAATCGTACTCATTTATCTTTAACAAGTCGTCAACTCGATAATTATCAATTTTTCCATCTCTTAACTCTACTTTTACGGATAAGTTTATGATGTTTGATGCGATAACTTTACCTTTACCTTCTTTTGTGTGCACTTCAGAATATAGCTTAGGCATTTTTTGTCTAAACTCATAATAGGTGTCGTCTTCATAGCGAATACAACAAAGAAGTTTCCCACAAAGTCCTGAAATGTTTGTCGGATTAAGCGATAAGTTTTGATTCTTGGCCATCTTAATCGAGACTGTTTCAAACTCACCTAAAAAAGTGTTACAGCAAAGCAAGTATCCACACGGACCAATACCGCCAAGAAACTTTGCGCCATCTCTTGCACCGACTTGTCGTAGCTCAATGCGAACACGGAATGCGTTGGCAAGGTCCTTCACAAGCTCTCTAAAATCGATACGCCCTTCAGCATTGAAATAAATGATGAGCTTAGATTGGTCTAAAGTATACTCTGCGCCTAATAGTTTCATTTCTAATTTATGTTTAATAACAAGTTCTGATGTGATTCGAATAACGTCGGGGATTTGGGCTAGGTTTTCTTGATGTTTGGCGATATCTTCCTCTGTTGCGATGCGCAATATCGGCTTTAATGATGCGATGAGTTCTTCTTCGCTCACTGATTTTTCGAGTTCGATAACCTCACCGAGTTCAATCCCTCTGACTGTATCAACAACCACAAGATCATGTAGATTTAATGCAATATTTACAGGGTCAAAATAGTATTTTTTGCCGGCTGTTTTAAACCGTATTCCAACAACTTTATTATCCATGGTCTATCCTTCTTTCTAAAGCAAGCAAAAGATTATCAAATGCTAAGCGTTCATTAATATAAAAGTTTAAGTGATGTTTAACATCGAGCATCATTTGAAGTTCTTCTAAAAGCATCGCTTTTGATTTTTGCGATAGGATGGTTTCCATAGTTGCTTGTTGATCTTCAAAAATGATGGATTTATGATGGTTCATTTTACCATAGATTAAGTCTTTTTGATAGTGCATCATTATGTCGAGCAGCGTTTGGTAATCCTCTGTCGTTTTAATCACATCAAAAATCTCTTTTTCGAAACGTATAATCAGGGAATTTTGTGCTGACAAATCTTCGTAGAGTGTCGTTGTAACATCAATCAAATCATAGATATTAGGGAGCGATAAGAACGCTTCAGCGCTGTCGGCTGTTCGATGAATGGCAGCGGATAATCGCGCAAGTTGAGGCTCAAAACCTTGTTCGATTAGACTCTCATAGATTTGATTTTCTGGTAAACTATGAAATTTGATAGTTTGGCTTCTTGAGCGGATGGTTGGCAGTAGTTTTTGACTATCCTTGACTAAGAGTATGCCATAGATATCATCGTGGGGTTCTTCAAGAAACTTAAGCAGGGCATTCGCGGCATAAGGATTCATGGTATCCGCTTCAGAGATGATGTATATTTTCGCGCCATCTTCTAATGCTGTTTTGTTAAATTCGTTTTGAAGGCCTTGAATATCATCCTTTACAACCATGCGTTTTGCCGGTCGAATCAGATAAACATTTGGATGGGTATGATGCTGTATTCTACGGCACTGATGACACTGACCACATGGTTTTTCTTCGGCTTTACATAGTAATAGCGATGCAAAAAAAAGGGCTGTCTCGAATTTTTTCGTGCCGGCTTCACCTTCAAAAATATACGCGTGGGATAAGCGTTGGTTTTTTTCGCTATTTTGTAATATCTTCACCGCTTCCTTTTGAGATGCTTTTAAACTCTCAAATGCCATGGGGGTCACCTCTTTAAATCACTGTTTTTATCCATTTTAATGCTTCTTTGACAACTATTTCAATCGGTTGTGTTCCATCAACAACCTTAATTCGATTAGGAAATCGTTTTATAATCTCATGGTATCCACGATAAACTTTTTCATGAAACTGAATGGTTTCTAAGTCTAAACGATCGACTTTGCGATCATTGGAGAAGACGCGTTTTAACCCTATACTTGGTGGCACATCGATGAAGATTGTTAAGTTAGGCAAACAATCTTCGATGGCATAACGGTTAATATTATAAACGCGTTCGATACCGAGTTCTCTCCCTACACCTTGATAAGCAAGACTGCTATCGACAAAGCGGTCGCAAATAACGACTTTACCTTCTTCAAGTGCCGGCCATATCTTTTCTATAATATGCTGCCGTCTTGAAGCAGCGAAGAGGAGTGCTTCCGTAATTAAGTCCATTTCGACATTTTCAACGTCTAAGATGATTTCTCTAATCTTTTCAGCAATGCGGATTCCGCCTGGTTCTCGGGTTGTCATTACATGAATATTTTCTTCGTTAAGTTGTTTAACAATGGCTTCAATCACCGACGTTTTTCCTGATCCTTCAGGACCTTCAAAAGTTATAAATATGCCTTTCACGTGTCGTCACTCCTTATGCTCTTTTGTCTATTATCTCATATTTTTTGAGGATTTAAAACCTTCTAATCTATTGTCTATAAGTGTTCTAATTTAAACGTAGTCAATCGCTTTTAAGTAAAGTGCTTGGGGTGGTGCAAGGTATTTTTTATGGGTAGTGTTTGGTTCATTTAATGCTTTATAGAAGCTTCCTTGGTTTGTTTTAAGCTCATAAAATAAGTGGCCGACAATCATTCTGACCATGTGTCTTAAAAATCCTTCTCCAGTGATTTCAATAATTAACTTAGTTTCCTCTTCAATAATCTTGGCTTTGTGGATAAAGCGCGTTGTATTATTTTTATTAGAGGCTTTTGAAAACCATTTAAAATCGTGTTCTCCTTCGATGGTTTTAAGCATTGATGACGCTTTTTCGACATCAAAGTCCGCAACGAAAACCGCGTAATTTGCGAGAAAGGGGTTCGCTTGTTTTGATAAGTAGTAGTGATATGTTTTTTTTAGTGTGTCATAGCGCGCATGAAAGAGTTGCGGGACGGTTTCAATGTTTAGAATCTTAATGTCTTTAGGTAGCATAAACTCGAGTTGTTCCATCAGTTTATCCGCTTTCAAGGGTGAACAGGTGTCAAAGTGAACGACCTGGTGATAGGCGTGAACCTTGGCATCTGTGCGGGATGCTGGGTGAGTTTGAATGGGTTCTTGACAAAGATGTTTTAGACAGTTCTCTAATGTATCTTGGACTGTTTGTTTATGGGGTTGTTTTTGAAATCCTTGATAATTGCTTCCATCATAGGATAAATCGATACGATACCGTCTTTGAACACGCTGGTTTTCAACCACAAGACTTTCGATTGCTTGGTCGCTCAGCTTTATTTTTGCGTAAATCGCCGTGTCACGATAATATCCATCTGTAATAAAATAGGACAGATAGGGTTTATAGTCATTAAGTTTTAGATGTTGGAGTTCTTGTGAAATACGTTGGCGATCAAAAATGGTATTCTCGTTAATTTTCAGGGCTGGTGAGGATGTAAAGTGATTAATTGTTATGGCTTTCATACGAAAATCCTTAAAGCGATTGAAGTGAAAAGAGCAACAAATGCGATACTTAATGCTACAGTATCAAGTGAGCTCCAATGTAAAGTTTGAAGTCGTGTTCGGTTTCTTCCTGGTACAAAAGAGCGTGCTTCCATGGCGTTCGCGAGTTCATCACTACGTTTGAATGAAATGATAAACATTGGGACGAGTAAGGAGACGATTTGCATCACTTTATCCTTAAGTTTTCCTTCAGAAAAATCAACCCCTCGACTCGCTTGAGCTAACATAATTTTGTTTGCTTCGTCAAGTAATGTCGGGATGTAGCGTAGACTTATCGCTAAAATCATAGCAATTTCTTCTGTGTTAACGCGGAAAATCTTTAATGGTTTTAAAACCGATTCTAAACCTAGGTTAAGGTCTGTGGGTTTTGTGGTTAGTGTGAGTATGGTGGATAGGGTAACGATGATTATAAGTCGAAGCATAATGAAAAATGCCATTTCCAAACCTTGTGAATAGATGGTTAGTGCGCCTTGATTTAGTGTATAGCCAACATCGATAAAGATCAGGACTGATAGGATTAGTGAGACGATAAAGAAAAAGTAAAGAAGTTTGAAACGAATGATCTTTTTTGTGTACATCCAAAAGAAAAACAAGGCAATGATCAGCGGTATCGTCAGCACTGTGTAATGAAGTGTAACATCAATTAATTGTGTACCCTGAGTATTGAATAAAATCTGAAAAGAAAATGTAAAGATAAGTAAAAACATCAGTGGTCTTAGTCCTAAATAGACTCTTTTTACACTAATCTTTCCAATGGCTAAAAGAAGCATGATTAAACCTAGTCCTGCTAACATAAAGATTAATGAACGAAGCATAAAGACTGCAACCATTAAAATAATCAATGCGATTATTTTCGTTCTTGGATCTATTTTATAAAGAAATGAGTTTCCTGGGATATAGCGACCTATAACTATATTCTTCATGCTTCCAACTCCTTTAACATCTCTAGGAGAGCCTCTTTATTTCGCGGCCGTGTTGGAAATGTAACGTCTAATCTTTCTTCGATTTGATAGGTTAGCTTTAAAATATCAGGAATATCTAAGTTCCAATGTTCGATATTTTTCTTTGTAAATAAGTTCATTGGATCGCCATCATAAACGAGGTAGCTATCACGCATCACTAAAACGCGTTTAGCATAGTGAAACACCGTATTCATATCATGGGTGATGATAATCACTGTTTTGCCTAATCTCTGATGAATGTCAAAGAAAACTTTCAATAGCTCATCTCGACCCATAGGATCCAATCCACTCGTCGGTTCATCGAGAATCAGAATATCAGGATTCATGGCTAAAATTCCTGCGATACTGACACGTTTTTTCTCTCCACCACTTAGATTAAAAGGACTTCTTGAGAGATAACTTTCGTTTAAACCAACGACTTTGATGAGTTCTTTTGCTCTTTGGATTGCCTCGGTTTCTGAGACCCCATAGTTTTTTGGACCAAAAATAATATCTTTTTCGACCGTTTCTTCGAATAGTTGATATTCAGGAAACTGAAAAACTAATCCAACTTTTTGACGAATTGGATTAAGTTTTACGGATTTTTTTCGGATGGTTTCCTGATTGATAATCGCACCAAGAATATCCATTTCTCCACTCGTTGGTGTAAGCAGTGCATTCATATGTTGAACAAGTGTGGTTTTTCCACTTCCGGTTTCACCAATTAAAGTGATGAATTCACCTTGTGGTTTTATTGTTAAGTTGATATTCGATAACGCTAAATAACCCTTCTCATCAAACCCTTGATATTTGAACTCTACACGTTTAAACTTAATTCCCATAAGAGATCTTTAATCCTTTTATTGGTGTAGTTTTCTTGTTCGAGATCATAGAGTACTTTTAAAGGAAGTAACATTTCTAGGTTTGATTTTTCAAGGGTTGTTTTGTCTTTAAGAATGGTTTGTGAACTGCCTTCTTTTAAGATTCTGCCGTCTTTTAAAACGACGATACGATCACTTAAAAGCGCTTCATTCATTGTATGGGTAATAGTAATGATTGTTTTTCCTTCATGACGTAATTGTTTCATCGTTTCTAGCACCATGTTTCGACCTTTAGGATCGAGCATCGATGTCGCTTCGTCAAAGATTATGATGTCTGTGTGCATGGCTAAGATTCCTGCAATGGCAACGCGTTGCTTTTGTCCACCACTTAGCGCATGAGGTTCTTTATTGAGATACTCTAATACATTGACTTTACGTGCATAAGTCTCAATACGCTCAATCATTTCTTCTCTTGGTATTTGCAGGTTTTCTAGGCCAAAAGCGATATCGTCACGAACCGTAACTCCGACAAATTGATTGTCAGGGTTTTGAAAGACGATACCGACTTTTTGACGAATGTCGTAGACAGTTTCTTGTGTTAACGGAATGCCATTGACATTAATCTCACCTGTCTTGGGTTTTAAAAGGCCGATAATAAGTTTTGACAAGGTTGATTTGCCACTTCCGTTATGACCGAGTATCGTGACCCATTCGCCTTTTTTTATCGTGAGATTAATCTCTTGCAACACCGGTTTATTTGGTTGGTATTGATAGGATACGTTCTTTATTTCTATACTATTCATAAAACCACTCCTAAGGGCTTTATCTATTATATCAAACTCTGTATTATATTGCTAAATAAATGGTGATAATCGTGAAGTTTAATTGTTTAACCGTTTTCTAATTTCGCGCATTTCTTTATTTGGATCTTTAAACCAATTAGGACCAAAGATTCGATAAATCGTCCATCCTCTTGAGTTCAAGTACTTTTCTTGATGGTAAAACTGATCTCTAACATCATCCTTTAAGCGATGATAATCTTCACAAATAATGCCTAAATCTCTTGATTTTGTTGTTTTATTAACCAGCACAAAGTCAATTGTGTAGCCACCGATACCGATATTTTTCTCAATATGATAATCAAGAAGGTTTAAGCGTTTCTCAACATGATCAAGTAGATGTGTTGATGGTCTTTGAGTTATTTGTGGAGCACTTTCATGTAAGGACTTTAGGATTCTTTTAGCTTCTTGATGATTCTTTTCTGAAATGGCATAAGCGTATTTCATGTATTGTTTTAATAGTTTAGGTCCTTGTCCTTTTAAGTCTTCAACTTTAAAGTTTTCAGGATAAAAAGAGGCAATGAAGTATATTTTTTTCTTCGCACGTGAGATTGCAACATTTAGTCGGTTTTGACCGCCTTCGTTATTTAACCAGCCAAACTGCCGATAAAACTTACCTTGAAGGTTTTTTGCATAGGCGGTTGAAAAGATAATGATATCACGTTCATCCCCTTGAACATTTTCGATGTTTTTAACAAAAAGGCTTTGATCTTCATCCTGATCTTTACGGTTCAACTCGTTTTGAAGTTTCTTACTGTAGCGATTGTTACGATAGATTTCTTCATCGATTAGGTCTTCGATCAATGTACGTTGTTGGGTGTTGAATGTAATGACACCGATTGACTCATTTTTTTTCCGTGTTCTCAAGATTTTCTTAATGATTGCGATGACTTTTTCGCCTTCTTTGATGTTTTTGCGATTGTGCCAAACCCCGTCTTCAACGACATGGTATTCTATGGGAGGGCTTGTCTCTACGTTTATATTTGGTGAAACTCTAAGTTTACCTTCATAAAAGGCAAAGTTTGAAAAGGCGATTAACTCTTCGAAGATGGAACGATAGTGATAGTTTAATATGGTTTCTGGATATTGATATCGGGCTAGATCAAGCAGTGATTCCGCATCTTGAGCAAGCGGAACTTGTTCCTCTTCGAGTTCATCGAGAGATTCGTATCTTCCTGAACCTAAACTTGAGGGGCGAAGTTGTTTGGTATCCCCAGCAATCACAACCTTTCTCGCTCGATAGATCGTGGGAATCGCTTTTTCAACATATAGTTGGCTGGCTTCATCAAACACGACTAAGTCAAACATAGCATAGTTAAGTGGAAGTATTTCTGAGACGACGTCTGGCGTCATAAGCCAAACTTTCACATGTGAAAAGAGTTCGAGTTGATAATTCTCAATGAAATCTCTAACTGATTGCTTTCGTTTGCTTTCTAAATGGCGTTTGATATCCATATTACGTTTTGTGTTTGAAAGGTTCAGGGCTTCTTGGTAGAGTGCCATTTTAAAGTTGTCAATGTTCATCATTTGTTTCGTTTGTATAAGGTTTTTTAGCTCCTCAAGATGTTTTTGATACTCAACTAGGGTTTCTACATGATTCTGATTAAAGGCCTCAAACCGCTCAATATAACCCGTATAATACGCATCAAATATATAGTGGTGATATTTATCAATGTCTGTGATAGTTTTAAAAGGATCATCGATCTTTAACATAAGTAAATAGTTATGTGCTGGATCTGAGAGTGTATTGAGTATTGTCTGATAACGTTCAAAATGTGAATGGTGTTTCCGTAGTATATCCGTGAGATCCTTGTTTTTGATCAGTAACTTGATGAATTTTCTCGCCTGTCGTTTTTTTGTGTAAAGGTAATCAAGATGATTGACATAGTTAGCGATGATTTGTTTTCGAAGTCTTCTTTTTTTAAAAAACAGTGCCGTGTTTAGCTTCTCGATATCGTCACTGATTTTATCTAAGAAGTGATTGCGTTTTTGCTTTTCTGAACGAGTCAGTTTAGTGTTTATTTTTTTAAGCTGAGGATACTTGCTCAGTAATTTTAAGTAAAAGAGTGATGTTTTAAGCTTCTTTTTATCACTAAATGTATTCTCGAGGTGGTCGAGAATTTTTTCATCGAGTTGTTTAAAGCGAGAATGAAAGGCTTTATAAATATCTTCTGGTCGGAGTTCATTGTTTATTTTTGTGTCCCTTAAGTAACGATGGTAGATGGCATATAGTTGAATCCCTGAATGACTAGGGAGGTAAAAGGTTTTTTGGATATTTTCTAGTAAAACGATGATTTCATCGATCTGCCGATCAATTGCATAACGATCATTGTTTTCGTTACGTGATGGAGGTAAAGGATACATTAAATCCTTTATTTGTGTATAAAATGTTGTCTTATTTTGCGCATCATCAATAAAAAAAGTAAACTTAGCAGCTTCCTTTAGTCGTGTTTGAATGACATCGAGCGCTACCTTTTTCTCTGAGACGACTAAAACGTTTTGGTTTTTCGCAATCTGGTGGGCAATGATGTTTGTAATGGTTTGCGATTTTCCCGTTCCAGGTGGGCCCCATATCACAAGTTGGTCATGATTTTCGATTAAAGATAGTACTTTTTCTTGCGCATAGTTCACATCGTTGATGTAATTAAGTTCTTCTTCAACAAACGTGTGATGATGAGTTTGCTTGAAAGGGTGAGACTCTCGGTAGTTGTATAGGTTAAACGGTCGATCAATCAATGTTTCAATTAAATCGTTGTAGGTTTTTCTCTCGATGATTTTATGAATATCTTCTTGGATATGCGATGTGTACATGGTGAACTTCCCTAGAAGTATGTTTGGTTCTAATGACAGCTTTTTTGATGGTTTTTTGGGAATGGTCTCTAAAGTAATGTTTTCAAATGGCGCAAGTGGCGATTTAGGATCTAGTTTATTGTCAATAATCAGATGGTTGTTTTTGTAATAATCTAAAACAGTCCGGTTGAAATCAGCAACTGAGAATGGTTCGATTTGTGGCATAGGTTCAATGTCATTAAACTGATTAATTTTATGATTCGCTAAAATTAAATCCCGGTTAAATAGGATATCTTTCTCAGTATTTTTATAGAGGTAAAAATCATAGCCCTTTCGCTCAAGTTTTACCGGAAAAAACAGCAATGGTGCTTTGATGAAAAAATCGTCTTTAGGAAGCTTCCCTTGTACGAATGGATAGGCTAAAAATAAGTTATATGTTCCTTTTTCTTTAGTAATATTTTTGATTTCTCGATAAAGTATGACTAAAGCGCGGTGGAATGAATCGTGTTCTTTATGCTCAAGAAATTGAGTGAGTCTTAATGACTTTTGTTTAGGGTTTGATAAAAAGGGAATGAGTTTTTGAGACAGGTGGTCCTGATAAAGATCAACTGAGTGCCGCTGGGATGTTCTTGGTGTATACAGATTGCGATTACGACGTGATAGGTTTGTGAGTCGATCTTGATATTCGCTTAATGTCTTTTTTGCGTTTTTCGAGACATTTACTTCGTGGATTGTTTGTGACTTATGTTTTCTGAGCACCGTTAAAAAACGATGGGCATACAGCGTGATGAAGGTTTCATCAATACCTTGTATAGCCTTAAAATCGTTGGGTTTTAGAGGATTTCTTTTGGCAATGTCTTTTAGCACCTCATCATGACAGACATGGGGGATATACCCTTTATCATGATAGGTTTGTGCTATAATTTCATCCCTTACAAACGCTAGTTCTTCTAACAATGTATCTTTTTTCAAGGGCATACTATCACCTTTTAAATGGACTCTTTATCGTTAGTTAATTGTATCGTATTCATCGACATTTATCAATGAATATTGCCTTGGTATGAGGATAAAAAAAGATGCTTATTTTACAACAAGCATCTTTAGTGGATCGTTATTATTCAACAAACTCAATGATTGCCATTTCTGTTGAATCGCCACGGCGAGGGCCGAGTTTTAAGATTCGGGTATAACCCCCATTGCGTTCTTTAAAACGTGGCGCAATGTCATCGAATAGTTTTTGAAGAGCATTGCGGTTTTCTCCTGCATCAAGTAAACGAACTGTTTGAGCTGCACGACGTCTTGATTCTAACGTATTCTTTTTGCCGAGTGTAACCATATTATCGATTAAACGACTTAGCTCTTTTGCTTTAATTTCTGTCGTTTCAATGCGTTCATGAATGATCAGTTGTGTGACTAAATCACGAAGCATCGCTTTTCTTTGATCGCTTCTGCGATTTAACTTACGATATCCTGCCATTTGTAAACCTCCTATTAGTGTCTTGCAAGTGAGAGACCAAGATCTTCAAGTTTTTGTTTGACTTCTTTAAGAGATTTCTTACCGAGATTACGCACTTTCATCATGTCTTCTTCAGTCTTTTGGGTAAGTTCGTTAACGGTATGAATTCCTGCGCGTTTCAAACAATTATAGCTTCGAACTGAGAGATCTAAGTCTTCAATTTGCATTTCTAAGATTTGAGAGTTTTGATGTGACTCTCTTTCAACCATGTATTCTTCTTCTTTTGCTTTTTCTGATAGTTCTACAACGACGTTTAGATGGTTAATTAACATTTTTGCGGCAATGCCTAAGGCGTTTTGGGGTGATACACTACCATTGGTTTCAATCTGAATAAGTAGTTTATCTAAATCACCAAAGCCTTCATGACGTGTTTTTTCGACATCGTATTGTACACGTTGAACCGGTGTATATATACTGTCGATAGGAATAATACCGATTTTACCTTTATTAAATTCCTTGTTGCGTTCCGCACTGACATAGCCAATTCCTCTACGGGCGACCATTGTCATTCTGAATTTACCTTTATTAATCGTTGCAATGTGTTGGTCTTCATTAACAATGGTTACTTCGTGATCACGGATAATGTCTTTAGCTGTAATTGTATATGGACCTTCAACATTGATCTCGAGATTTTTTTCGATATTTGGGTCATCATTATCAATAGAGAGCACCACATCTTTTAAGTTAAGTACAATTGTAGTAACATCCTCAACGACGCCTTCAATGGCTGTGAACTCATGTTGCACACCATCAATTTCACAATTGATAATAGCGGCACCTGGTAAACTTGATAATAGGATTCTTCTCAATGAGTTGCCAAGCGTAATTCCATAGCCTCTTTCTAAAGGGCTAATTTCAAACTTACCGTTAAACTCATCAGCCTCGATAATCTTCGTGTTTGGTTTTTCAAATTTCAAATCTTTCAAAAGAACAACCTCCCTTGTTTATTTTTAAAACTAGCCACGAGGTCGTTTTGGTGGACGACATCCGTTGTGTGGAACTGGTGTCACATCTTTAATTGCTGTAATTTCTAATCCCGCGGTTTGTAATGAACGAATGGCAGCTTCACGTCCAGGACCTGGCCCTTTTACTGAAACTTCAACTCTTTGTACGCCATGTTCCATGGCTGCTTTTGCACATGCTTCGCTTGCGATTTGAGCAGCATACGGCGTTGATTTACGACTTCCTTTAAATCCGAGTGCGCCTGCACTTGTCCATGCGATTGCGTTTCCGCTTGGATCGGTAATAGTTATAATTGTATTGTTAAATGTTGAATGAATGTGTGCAACACCGGAAGGAATATTCTTTCTAACGCGACGTTTTGTTCTTGTTTTACGTGCCATATTGCTTTCCTCCTATTTCTTCTTATTCGCTATCGTTCTAGCTGGGCCTTTACGTGTACGAGCGTTGTTGCGTGTGTTTTGTCCACGTGTTGGTAAGCCTCTGCGGTGACGGATGCCGCGATAGCTTCCGATTTCTTGTAAACGTTTGATATTTAGCGCGACTTCACGTCTTAAATCACCTTCAGTTTTCACTGAAGAAACCGCACTACGAATGCGAGTTAACTCTTCTTCTGATAAATCTTTCACACGAGTATCAAATGATACTTCTGCGGCGTTTAAAATTTCTTCTGATTTGGTTTTTCCAATTCCAAATACGTATGTTAAGGCAATAACAACGCGTTTATCTCTTGGAATATCTACACCAGCGATACGTGCCATAAGTGCACCTCCTATTAACCTTGTCTTTGTTTGTGTTTTGGATTATCGCAAATAACCATAACTTTGCCTTTGCGCTTAATCACTTTACATTTATCACAGATTTTTTTTACTGATGGTCTAACTTTCATATTTAATTTCCTCCTTTGGAGCCTTTACGAATTATTTATGTCGATAGGTGATACGACCACGTGTTAAGTCATACGGTGAAAGTTCAACAGTGACTCTATCACCAGGTAAGATGCGTATGTAGTACATACGGATTTTACCTGAAACGTGTGCCAGTATCTTATGTCCGTTTTCTAGTTCTACTAGAAATTGTGTGTTGGGTAGTGACTCGATTACTTTTCCTTCGAGTTCAATTTTGTCTTCTTTTGCCATCATTATCCTCCTTTTATAACACGGTAAGAAGTATACATTCTTCTTCAGTTATGAGAATCGTATGTTCGTAATGTGCACTGAGCGACTGGTCTACTGTCACGGCGGTCCATTGATCCTCTAAAACTTTGACTTCCTTTTTTCCAGCATTGACCATAGGCTCTATTGCAAATGTCATGCCGGGTTTTAATAATGTGCCTTTGTTTGGGAGTCCATAATTAGGTATTTGTGGGTCTTCATGCAAGTTTTTACCAATTCCGTGTCCGACAAACTCACGGACGATACTAAAGCCATGGGATTCAGCATACATTTGAATAGCATGGGAAATATCGGATAATCTCGCACCGCTTTTAGCGTGTTTTAAACCTTCATATAAAGCTTGTTCAGTTACTTCGAGTAGTTTTAATGTTTGTTTTGATACTTGACCTACTGGATATGTCCACGCAGAATCACCGTGATAGCCTTTATACTGAGCCCCTATGTCAACTTTAATAATGTCGCCTTCTTTAAGAATCCGTGTTTTTGAAGGGATACCATGAACGACCTCTTCGTTTAAAGATGTGCAGGCACTTCCTGGAAAACCCCCGTATCCTTTAAATGAGGGTATGGCATTATTTTCGCGAACAATGGCCTCAACTTTTTGATCAATATCGAAAGTAGAAATACCCGGCTTAATCATTGGTTTGATGGCTTGATGAGCTAAGGCAACAATTCTTCCTGCCTCTTTCATTAGTTCAATCTCTCTATTCGATTTAATCGAAATCATTGAACCTCACCTAAAGCATTGATGATGTCTTTATAAACTTCCTCAAATGATTGCATGCCATCAACGTTTTTTAAAATTCCTCTACCGGAGTAGTAGTCAACGATGGGTTTTGTCTTTCGCTCATAGATATTTAATCGATTGCGGACTGATTCAGGTTGATCATCAACACGTTGATACAGTTCACCACCACAGTCATCACAGATACCTGGTTTCTTAGGGGGTTTGAAACTAACGTGGTAAGTAAGTCCACATTTCTTACACACTCGACGACCGACCATGCGCTCTAAAATCGCTTCTTTGTCGACAACGATATTTATGACTGCGGTCAGTTTTGAATCCATTGAGAGTAGCATGGCATCGAGGGCTTGAGCTTGAGATACAGTACGTGGGTACCCATCGAGTAAGAAACATCGTTCTGCGTCGGACTCAAGAAGTCTTTTTCTAACCACTTCGTTAGTGATTTCGTCAGAAACTAAATCACCACGGTGAATATATTTCATCGCTTCGATACCAAGTGGTTCGTTGTTTCTTGCGGCTTCACGAAACATTTCGCCGGTTGAAATACTTGTCAGTTGGTATTCTTTCACTAACTTCGCAGATTGACTTCCTTTGCCGGCACCAGGGGGACCCATTAGTAGAATTTTCATTCAGCACGCCCCCTACTTAATAAATCCGCTGTAGTTCTTACCTTGAACATCTGTTTTGATTTGTTTTGTTGTTTCGATGGCGACACCGACAACGATTAACAATGATGTTCCGCCGATTTGTACATACGCTGGTAGACCGAAGATGATGGCTGCAATAATAGGTAATACTGCAACAACTACGAGGTATAGTGAACCGATGACTGTGATTCTAAAAAGTAGTTTAGAAATATAGTTTTCGGTCTCTACACCAGGTCTAACACCTGGAACGTACGCGTTTTGTTTTTGTAGGTTGTTTGCCATTTTGTCAGGATTAATCTGAACAAATGAATAAAAGAAGGTGAAGACAATAATTAAGACTGCATAAACGAGAAATCCTAATGGTCTTTGGTAGTTGAAAAATTCATTTAACCAGCGTCCGATTGTTGATGCTTGAATCGCTGGAACGAAATTGATAACTGTTTGCGGTAAGCTCAGAATCGTAACCGCAAAGATAACCGGGATAACCCCTGCAGAGTTAATTTTAATCGGTATACTTGAATCTTGACGTCCTTTGAATTTAGCACTGCTTGGACGGTTAGAGTACTGTACTGGAATTTTACGGGTTGCGGATTGCATGTACGTTACACCAAGTAAAACAAGCAAGTAAATAAGTACAATTAACGCAAATGTTGCATAGCTTCCTAAGTCTGCAGCTTCACTTCTAATATAGTCGTTTGTTAAGCTTCCAAACATTGCAGGTATCCCAGAAACAATCCCTGCAACAATGATCATTGAGGTTCCATTTCCGACACCTTTTAAAGTGATTTGATCAGCTAGCCAAAGTAAGAAAGCAGTTCCTGCAGTCATTACAAGTGCTAAATATGTAAACGTTAAAAAGTTTGGATCAGAAATAGTGAATATCCCTGGACCGGGTTGTAAATGGAAACCATAAATCATACCTAAAGCTTGAATAAATGCTAAGCCAATCGCTAAGTAGCGTGTAACCTGGTTGATTTTTTGCTTCCCAGCATCGCCTTCTTCACTCCACTCTTTTAAAATGGGGACGATGTCCATTTGTAGTAACTGAATAACGATTGAAGCGGTAATGTATGGGCCAATTCCTAAAGCAATAATTGAGAAGTTACTAAGGGCTTGCCCTGTGAACGCATCCATTATTCCTAAGAATCCACCAGCTTGGCTAAAAATATCTCTAATTACCGCTGGTTGAATAAGGGGGATATGGATATAAACAGCTGCTCGGTAGATTAAAAATGCTGCAAGTGTGAAAAGAATCTTCTTCATCACATCTTTATTTTTAAATACCGCTTTAATAGTATCCATTAAATCACCTCGACGTTTCCACCAACAGCCTTAATTTTTTCTTCAGCTGATGCTGTAAATTTATGGGCTTTAACAACTAGATTCTTTTCTAGCGTTCCTTTGCCTAAGATTTTAATATCTAAGTTCTTTTCTGTAACTAAGCGATCTTTGATAAGCAGTTCAGGCGTCACTGTAGTGCCATCATCATAACGATTTAATGCATCGATGTTGACAATTGCAAACTCTTTGCGGTGTGGATTCTTGAACCCTACTTTACGTAGTCGCTTGAAGTAAGGGGTTTGTCCCCCCTCAAAAGCGATGCCTAGTTTTGCTCCTGAACGCGCTCTTTGTCCTTTATGACCAGCCCCAGCTGTTTTGCCGGTTCCACTACCAATACCACGTCCAACACGTTTTTTTGGTCTTGTTGAACCAGGGGTTGGTTTTAAATCATGTAATTTCATGTCGGTACCTCCTATTTCTCAACAACATTCACTAAGTGAGCAATGATATTAATCATCCCGCGAATAGTTTCGGTGTCTCGCTTAACGACGGTTTGGTTGATTTTTTTGAGACCAAGTGCTTGAGCGGTTTTTCGTTGACTTGGATTCGAGCCTATAATACTTTTTACGAGCGTAATCTCTAATGTTTTTTCCATTATCTTAAAATCTCCTTCGCTGTTTTACCGCGAGTACGCGCTACCTGATCAGCAGTGCGAAGTCTTGTAAGTCCGTCCATAGTAGCACGAACCATATTAATAGGTGTGCTTGATCCTAAAGATTTACTTAAAATATCTTCAACGCCTGCAGCCTCAAGAATTGCACGAACAGGTCCACCGGCGATAACCCCGGTACCTTCAACAGCTGGTTTTAAAAATATATGTCCTGCGCCATGTCTTCCTTCGATTTCATGGGGTATAGTTGTTCCATACATAGGGACTTTTACGAAATTGCGTTTCGCATCTTCTATGGCTTTTTTAATTGCGTCAGGGACTTCTTGTGCTTTCCCTGTGCCGAAACCGACTTTTCCATTTTTATCGCCGACAACAACTAATGCGCTAAAGCGGAAACGACGTCCACCTTTAACAACTTTCGTAACGCGGTTTATGTTGACAACACGTTCTTCATAGATGTTTTCTTCTCTTCTTTTGCGTCCTCTTCGATTTTTTTGCATTGGCTAACCTCCTTATTAGAATTCTAATCCTGCATCACGTGCAGCTTCAGCTAATGCTTTAACACGTCCGTGATATAAATACCCAGCGCGGTCAAATATAACTTTTTTAATCGATTTTTCTGTTGCGCGCTCTGCGATGATTTTTCCAACAAGCATTGCGCCTTTTAAGTTTCCTGCATCTTTCGCTTCAATCGTCTCTTCTAATGATGATGCACTAACAAGAGTTACCCCATTGACATCATCAATTAACTGTGCGTAGATATGTTTATTGGAGCGAAAAACATTTAAACGTGGTCTTAATGCAGTTCCTACGAGTGTTTTTCTAATGCGTAATTGTCTTTTTTGACGCATTTCGTTTCTGCTTTTTTTGTTAATCATAAATTGTCACTCCTAACTACTACTTAGCAGTTTTTCCTTCTTTACGACGTACATATTCGTCAACATAACGAATACCTTTACCAAGGTATGGTTCTGGTTTGCGAATTGCACGAATATTTGCGGCAAACTCACCAACCGCTTGCTTATCAATACCAGTTACAGTGATATCGGTATTTTTAACAACCTCAACGGATATCCCTGAAGGTATATCGAGTTCCACAGGTTGTGAATAACCTGCATTAACGATAAGTTTGGATCCTTGAATTTGAGATCGATATCCAACACCAATCATTTTCAACTGTTTTTTATACCCCTCACTTACACCTACAACCATGTTTTGAATTAACGCACGAGTTGTTCCGTGTAAAGTTTTATGGGTTTTCGTATCGGATGGTCTTTCGACGATCACGTTAGTTTCTTCTACCGTTACAGTCATCTCAGGGTGTACTGTGAACGATAAGGTTCCTTTTGGGCCGTTGACTTCAACGTTTTGTTCTACAACTGTTAAAGTTACGCCTTGAGGTAATGTAATGGGTTTCTTTCCAATACGACTCATATTCGTACCTCCTTAATTTATTCTTACCAAACGTAAGCTAGAATTTCGCCGCCAACGTTTTGCTTGCGTGCTTCACGATCGGTCATGATACCGTTTGAAGTCGAAATAATAGCGATGCCTAATCCGTTTAATACTTTTGGAATTTCACCACTTTGAGCATAAACTCTTAGACCAGGCTTTGAAATTCTTTTTAGTCCTTTAACGACACGTTCATTTTGACTATATTTTAACGTTACACGCAAATGATTTACGGGTTTCCCTTTTACCACAGTAACCTCTGTGATGTATCCTTCTTCGCGTAACAGTTCTAAAACTTGTTGTTTTAGTTTTGATGCTGGTATATCAACCGTTGTTTTTTTCATTTGGTTTGCATTTCGAATGCGGGTTAACATATCAGCAATTGGATCTGTCATTACCATAAATAATTGCCTCCTCCCAAAATATTAGGAATTTTAATTTTTACCAACTTGCTTTTTTAACGCCAGGTATTTGTCCTTTGTATG
>SKFS01000013.1 GCA_007117885.1 Candidatus Izemoplasma sp. | reverse complement strand
TATTATGAAGTCGTTATATCCCCTGATTTCAGGGCTGATTGGGGTTGGTGGTACAATGATGACATCGACACTGAAACGGTCGGCACGTATGAAATCGCTGTAACGATTTTTGATGAGTTAAGCCAGACTGATTTGTTTACAGTGCGCTTTGAAATTCACGTTATTGAAGGAAGTGCCGTCGAACTCGCCCTGATTGGTTCAGAGCATGTCACGCTTGAAGTCGGTTCTTCTTGGATTGATGGAGGGGTCACCTGTGTTTATCGCGACGGCACACCGTGTGTTCCTACGCAAACAACCGATTTAAACCTTAATCAAGTCGGTCTTTATCAAGTGACATATACTTATACGGATGCGGATGGCAATCAGTATATTGTGCAACGTACAGTTGAAATTGTTGACACCACGCCACCCAATGTTCGCTTAAACCCCTCGCTTGATACGATTCATCAAGGCCAAGCATGGAAGGATGGAGGCGTCACGGTTTTTGATCACAGTGACTACTCAATTGACGTCATCGGCACCATTGATGTTAATGCGGTAGGCACCTATGTAATCACCTATACTGTTAGCGATATTTATGCAAATACAACGACAGTGAACCGTGTTGTTCATGTCATCGCAACAGCCCCAACCGTTGAGTTTCAGCTCCATCCATCCTTAACAACCATCCCAATGAACGGAACCTTCACCGATCAAGGATGCACCGTCATAATTAACGGCGAAGCCTCGCCATGTAATATCAAAGAAAACCGAATTAATCCTACGGTTCCGGGGATCTATACCCTTACCTATTACACCGATTATCAAGGCATGGAATACACCTATGACCGCTATGTATTTGTCGTCGGTGATAAAACACTGCTTCGTTTAGATGCTGTGATGCCCACACGAAAGGACGATGAGTTATGTTAAAAAAACTAGTACAAGTATGCCTACTATTCAGTCTTGTTTTTCTCCTTGCATGTCGTTCAGAGTCCGAGGTAACATTAACTTTACTCGCGGGTCAGGATACTCTAAGTCAAAACAGTTCTTGGGAGGACGCGGGCGTGCTAGTTGAAGGCGACAACATTAATAAAGTCATCTACACAAACGATACTGTGGATACGAGTGTGATTGGACTTGTGCGTGTAACCTATGCCTACCAACACAAGCGCGACACCATCACGATCGAACGTTACATTATGGTGACGGATGCCTCACAACTGAGCATTGAACTCGTGCCGGGTGT
This sequence comes from Candidatus Izemoplasma sp., assembly GCA_007117885.1. Lineage (GTDB taxonomy): Bacteria > Bacillota_I > Bacilli_A > Izemoplasmatales > Izemoplasmataceae > CSBR16-104. Next base: position 4,183 of record SKFS01000013.1, on the reverse strand, counting down.
TGATACCGTCATGCTAGGAGAAACTTGGGAAGATGCAGGTGTCCACGTCGCACCCGGCATCGAAGTTTCCGTCCGTGGCACGGTCAATACTCATTTAGTTGGCACTTACGAAATCGTCTATACCATTACAAACAGTGCCGGCCAAAGTTTTAGCGTTAAACGAATCGTGACTGTCATTGACTAAACTAAAATACCACTCCCCAGACCATCAGTTTGGGGAGTGTTTCATGAAAAACTTTCTAATTTATGATAAAATAACCATAACGAACGCGAGCGATGTCATCCTCATAAAACGATTCTTAGGTGAGTGTTGACCTGCCGCTGAAGAAAGGAGTTTACTCATATGAAACTATTTAAACGTTTATTCAAAAAGCCAAAACCCGCTTCCAAACCAAAGTCTACTAGTGATCATGAGACAAAGCCACGGAAATACCATGTATCGTTTAATAACGATGCCAAGAGCGAACACTATAAAATGTGGCGTGTCAGAAAAGAACACTCCGACAAAACAATAAAATATTTTAAAACCCAAAAAGAAGCCATAGCCTACGCTGAATCCTTAGCGGAACACGCTCACACGTCGGTCGTAGTGCATAAGCTCGATGGAACCATCCGAAAACAACATTACCGCTAATGCACTTAAAAAGGTGTCGCTCTCATTTCTGAGCGACACCTTTATTTTCCTTAATTATAACGATTATTTCTCTCTACTAGGATAAACATCTGTGTTAAGACTGCGACCATCGGTAGGGGGATAAAATAGCCGACATTCACCATCGAGTACCCACCAAAACCAAGAATCGAAAAGGCCACAAAAAGATTAAATAAGATCCGTTTTTCAATTAGCGTCACGGTTCTCACAATCGCTTGAAACGTATACGCCACAATCCCAACAATACCTAAACTTCCAACCACTTGTCCGATCGTTGTATGGTACCAATACATCGACATCGGTTTAGGATTATAATACGGTGCCGTAGTGTAGCCAAACCCCGTACCAAACAACGGGTAGTTTCGAAGGTTTTCAAACGCTCTTCTTAAGAGGTTCGCTCTCGCTTCATCAGGGCTGATCTGGACCCGTTCAATCATTGAAGCTACCGTTGCTTCAAACCCCGCAAAATAGGTCTCAGCGAAAAAATAAAGTCCGGTAAACACCCCACCAAGAATTACGATGAACGCGAGTGACCATTTCGGCCGCACGATAAACAATGTTGCGACAAGTAAAGGAAAAACAAGCGTTCCAAAAATCATCCCACCGCGGGAAAAAGAAACCACTAAAATGATAAACTGCACAGTCCCTAGCAAATAATAAACGAGCGGAAACTTCGCTTTTGCGGCTAAGTAAAACGCAAAGGGCATGCTCAGTAATAAATTATTACTAAGGTTATTACGCCACTGAAAATACCGGTCTGGACCACTGCCGACAATTGTCTCCCAATGATGAAAATAATAGCTGACCACCATCGCAATCCCCATAATGCCTACCCCTATCATCATCTTTGCAAAATAATCGGTAGCATCCTTTCGATAAGGAAGATCGTTTTCGACCACTAAGTAAATCATCACCATCCCGATGCCTAAAGCGATCACATAATAAAGACTCGCCCCTTGAAAGTTGTTTAAGTAATAAGGCGAGAAAAGCCCACCTAAGGTAATCGCGATCGCAACCGTTAAGGTCGGTAGAAAAAACCGCCCGATCTGTCGTTTAGGAGGATAGATTATCCAGTGAAGTAACCAGGCGGGTACGGTATACGTTAACGCCCAAAACAAAGGCATAAAATAGTCGACTTCATTGCGGGCTAAAGGCACCATCCCAATAATCATTAAAGCGATGAGTGAAGGCAACACATCCTTAACTAAAACCCACTGAATCGACACCATCATCGCAATAAGAAATATCGCTTCACGCTCTTGCCGCGTAAAAAAACCAATCACGCCAATGGCCGTGATTAGTAAAATATACCCATAGCTATAAAGGAAACGTTCATAGCCTTTAGCCATGGCTGAATGGATTTTTTTTAGCTGTCTCATACTATCACTCTTCCATCGTATAACCCACTACTTCTTAGCATACTGATAACTATCGATCATCTCTTTAAACACCATTTTAAGTTCATCGGCTGTATACATTTCAAACTTCTCGGCTAAGTCTTTAAAGCGTAATGCATCAAAATGCACTTTGCCATTGCACCGATCAGTTTCAATAAAGATTTTCTGATTTTTCGTTCTATCGTTACAGGTTGTATCAATCAGCAGTTCCTCATAAATCTTTTCCCCCGGTCTGAGTCCGGTAAAGACGATATCGATGTCGAGTTTAGGTTTAAGACCGGCTAAACGAATCATCTTTTCGGCCAAGGCAGTGATTTTTACAGGTTCACCCATATCAAGAACAAAAATCTCGCCGCCGTTGGCATACACAGCGGATTGGAGAATTAACCCCACTGCTTCAGGAATCGTCATAAAGTAACGCGTAATTTCAGGATGGGTGACCGTAACCGGTCCGCCTTCCTGAATTTGCTTTTTAAAGAGGGGCACCACACTGCCGTTAGAACCTAGCACATTGCCAAAACGGACCGCTGAGTACTTCGTTTTTGAACGGTGATTGAAATCTTGAATAATTAACTCTGCATAGCGTTTTGTAGCCCCCATAATGTTTGTAGGGCGCACTGCTTTATCGCTGGAGACTAAAACAAAGGATGCGACGTTGTACTTATCAGCGAGATAGGCGGTAATATACGTACCGAGGACATTACTGCGTATCGCTTCTTCAGGACTATCTTCTAAAAGCGGTACGTGTTTATACGCTGCCGCATGAAAGATCAAGTCGATAGAATACGTTTTAAACAGTTTTTCAAAGCGCGCTTCGTTATACACACTGCCGACATAGACCTTCAGTTCAACCTCATGATCAGTTTTACGAAAACTGCGTTCTAACTCCATTTGAATATCGTACGCATTATTTTCATAAATATCATAAATAATTAACGTCTTCGGCGCTAACTTAGCAATTTGTCGGGCTAACTCACTGCCGATTGATCCTCCACCCCCGGTGATTAACACCGTTTTTTGGCTGAGCAGTTGCTGGATTTCATCAATCTCCAAAGTAATCTCATCCCGATTGAGTAAATCCTCAACCTTAACGTCGATAATGTTGCCACCATAATCCTCAGTGACTTCGGTCAATAAAGGTAAGCGTTTAATCCGTACATTCATGGTTGAAATCATGTCGATGAGTTCTTTGAGTTTCTTTAAATCTAAGTTTGCAATCGCGATAATCACTTCTTCAATCTCGTAGCGCTCAATCCATGTCTTTATCTCACTGACAGGGCCGATAATTGGCACACCTGATAAGCGATGACCATATTTTTGCGGATCGTCATCCACAAAGGCAAGCGGCATGTTTTTCAATGCTTTATTGCGATTGAGTTCTTTTAAAACTAACTCCCCGCCATCCCCAGCACCAATAATGAGCGTAGGAACCCCCACTGAGCCTCTTCTTCTTAATACTAACTTAAGATACTTAAGTCCACGTTTAGCCACGCGAGGAAATAGCATAAAACCAAGCTCAATCGGTGTAATAAAAATCAACACCATCCAATGCATAAAGTTAACTGAAATAAACAAAAACACAACCATTAACACAATGTTCATCAAAATCACAACACTAAACAATTTAACGGTGTCTTCAAAACTAAAGTGATCGAGCAACACATCGTAAAGCCGAGTAAAAAGATAAACAGCCAGTTTAACGGCAATAATAATGGGTAATACTATGGCGAAGGTCCGCGTATCAAACGAAATCCCTAAAATAACAAAAACCGCGATAATCATCGCGTAAGAAAGCATAATAGCGAAAGCATCAAAAACAATCAGTTCGGTGGTTCTTAACCACTTTTTCACTCGCTCTAATTTAGACATAGTCATACCCTCAAATCTCCCTTATCCCTTAATCCCTACTAACATCTTATTATAGCATAGAGTTTTTACTTGTCTAAAAAAATTGTATTTTTCACCCTAAAAAGTCAAAACCGACAAACTTTTCTCTTAATTGCTTATAACGCTAGACTTAAACTGTTTTCATGCTATAATAGTTAAGAACTCTTCTAGGGGATAGGAGGAAATTTCTTATGGAACAAGAACATTATGAACAAGAAATAGATTTACTACATCTGATAAAAATGTT
>SKFS01000004.1 GCA_007117885.1 Candidatus Izemoplasma sp. | reverse complement strand
AGCGCTTGAGTGTGCGGTTAATGGTTGAATCAGAAATCGTTGGATGGGCTAAGCGAATTTCATCTTTCGTGAACACTTCTTCTAAACGATTGATCGTGTTTTCAACGTAATCGGATTTATTGGTTTGTAAGTCAAACGTATAATTGCGCAGAAGTTCATGAAGGTTTTGATAACTTTCAAGTAAGCGTTCTAAAATAAAGCGATGGAGAGGAATGACATCAGCAAGACCTTCACTCCAATTGTGCGAGGCATCTTTGAATAGTTTATCGAGTTGAGCTTTGCGTTTAAAAATCAGCTCAAAAAAACTGCTTAAATGTAAACTTTTATAGCCGTGTTTTAACAGTAAGATGTACAGCAAGAAATAGCCGATCGGCTCATTGTGCTTAACAAACGGTTTTAAGTTAATGAAATCTACAATAAAATTCACAATGGTAAATGAGATTTCAAACTCATTTTTTTTGACCGTACGTTGATAAAGACGCGTGAGTTCTTCAAGCATTTCTCGTTTTGATGGATAGGTGGTCGCTAAAAGATCTAAGCTTTCTTTTTTGCGTTTTTCGAGTTTAGCAAACTGTAAGTTCGATTCACTGTCGACATCGTGATAAAGAAACTTGAGTAAATCTTGAATTTCACGCATCAAGAGTTCAAACTCTTCGGTCTCTTGATGTACCTTTTGGAAGGCTTTCTTAATGTTTGTCAATAAGCGTTCGTGTTTTGTTTTCGGTTGAACATCCTTCATTAGTATATTCCGGTAACGGGATTCCGAACATTGTAGATTGAGCATCTGGGCAAAAAAGTACGCATCTTGGCGTACCGTTTCGGCAATTAAGACATCGTAATCTTTACTGACGGTTTTAAGCATGTCTTCATTACGGCCAATAAAAGGATAGATGTCTAAATAAAGTCGAATGATGTCATTGGGAATACGCGTGTAATGAATGTTTTGTAAACAATACATTGAATCACCTACTATTCATCATCAAATAAAGAGGCTTGAACTTCTTTCTTAGGAAGACTTTTTTTATAGTCAGATAACGGTGTAATATCGTCATCGATAGAAATTGTCTCAACAATCATATGGAGGGGTTCACCGTGTTTTCTTGCCACAAAGGTTTTCCCCGCTTCAGCGGCCTGAAGTTTAACGTCAAAGCAGCTTACCGCTACATGGGCTTGGGTCGTAATAACATGGATTTTTGCACGGTGTTTATACTGCGAAGCATTCATGAGCGATAAATCACGGACTAAATACGGATTAGTTTTTACTTGTTTAAAGAGCGCAACGCCTTTTAATGTTCGCCGTTTTTTAGGTATCGTTTCAAGGTCAATCCGTTTAATTGATCCGCGCGATGTTAAGACTAGTAAATCATGGTAATCTTTTAAGACCACCGATGCAGCGAGAGTGTCTTTGGCATTCAACTGCATCGCTTTAACCCCTTTTGCGGCGGTGGATGTGACAGGAATCTCACTGAGATCAAAACGTAAAGCATGACCAAGTTCGCTGACAACGATGACTTCAGCGTCTAAAGATTGTGCTTTACTTACGCGTCTTAACTCATCGCCTTGATTTAAGCTCATTGCCCGAAGTGGGCGGTTAAAACGCAAGGCGTAAAAGTCTTTAATTTTTGTTAGTTTTACGATGTTGTCTTTAGTTGTGAAAAGAAAATAACCCTCTTCATCAAAACTCGTAATGCTCGTGACATGAATGATTTCCTCATTGAGGTCCATCTGGAGTAGATGGTTTAAATGCGTGCCGAGTTCTTTCCATTTCGTCTCAGGGATTTTATAGACGGGTAAATAGATATAGTTTCCTTGATTGGTAAACACAAGCATTGTGTCTAACGTCGAAACCTCACCGACAAACATAAACGCATCGCTTTCTTTAAGCGTTGCATTTTCCGTCGCTTTATAACTGCGTATTGAGGCTTGACGGACGTAACCGTCTTTGGTCATACCAACCATCACTTGTTCTGATTGAATGAGTTCTTGTTCTTGGAAAGTAATTTTCTCTATTTCTTCTTCAATGACACTTAAACGCGTCTCGCCGTACGCTTTGATAACTTGACGTAGTTCCTTTTTAATGACTTTTTTTAAGGTGTCTTCATTGTGTAAGATATCATTGAGTTCATCAATCCATTTAACGAGCTGATCCTTTTCTTTAATTAACGACGTTAAATCAGTATTGGATAAACGGTAGAGTTGCAAGGTTAAAATCGCTTCCGATTGTTCTTCAGTAAACGCAAACAATTTCATCAGTTGTGAGCGCGCATCGCTTTTGCCTTTTGATTTGCGAATGGTCTCGATAACTTGATCGAGAATATCCATCATGTAAATGATTCCCTCAACAATATGAAGGCGTTTTTGGGCTTTCCGCAGATCGTAGTTACTCCGATTCGTGACCACTTCTTTTTGATGGTAGATGTAACTATCCAAAATCGCCGGTAACGACATGAGTTCTGGGCGCTTATTATTGATCGCGACCATATTGTAGTTGTATGACTTCGTCAAATCCGTTTTACGATGTAAGAAGTTAAGAATTGCTTCAGGGTCGAAATCCTTTTTAACGTCGACGGCGATTTGGAGTCCTGATTTATCACTTTCGTCACGGACTTCTAAAATACCATCGACTTTTTTACTTAATCGCAGTTCATCGATTTTGCGCACTAAGGTCGCTTTGTTTACCTCATAAGGAATTTCTTCAACATAGATAGTTTGATTCTCAATGCGTGTTTTAGATTTAATGATAATGCGTCCACGTCCCGTTTCAAAGGCATCTTTTATGCCTTCTTGGCCTTGGACGATGGCCCCAGTCGGGAAGTCAGGACCTTTAATAATTTTTAGTAAGTCGTCGACAGTACAATGGGGATAGTCAATGCGTTTAATGACGCCTTTAATAATTTCTTCTAAGTTGTGCGGTGGAATTTCTGTGGCATACCCAGCAGAAATACCGGTGGCACCATTAATCAATAAATTCGGAAACCGTGCCGGTAACACAATCGGTTCATATTCTTCATCGTCAAAGTTTGGAATAAAGTTGACGGTACGCTTGGCAATATCGCGAAGTAAAAACTCTGCCATAACACTCATGCGCGCTTCCGTATAACGCATCGCTGCGGCGCTGTCGCCATCGATCGAACCGTTGTTTCCATGCATATCGATTAACGGAATGCGCATCTTAAAATCTTGACTTAAACGAACGAGGGCTTCATAGACACTCGAATCGCCATGGGGATGGTATTTACCAATGACATCGCCGACAATACGCGCCGATTTTTTATACGGTTTATCGTGATACATCCCTAGCATATGCATGGCATATAAAATTCTCCGTTGTACGGGTTTTAAACCGTCCCTTACATCGGGTAAGGCACGGTCTTGAATAATGTATTTCGAGTAACGACCAAAGCGATCGCCAACGATATCTTCTAAATTTTCAGATAAAATCTTTCCTTCGATAAACTCATCGAGTGCATCTTTTATATCATTAGCCATAGGATTACTCCTTTATCTCAAAGTTGTCTTCATTCGTAAAGATGACATTGGATTCAATCCAATCTCGGCGGGGCTCGACTTGATCACCCATCAATATTTTAATTCGCTTCTCAGCGTCCGCTAAATCATCGATGGTCACTTTCACTAAGGTGCGTGTTTGCGGGTTCATCGTCGTTTCAAAAAGCTGATCCGCATTCATCTCTCCAAGACCTTTAAAGCGTTGAATGGAGGCGTTTTTATGCACTTCTAATAAGCGGGCAAGTTCATCGTCATTCCACGCATAAAGCTGAACATCTTGACGGCGCTTTTTCGTGTTGATTTTATAAAGAGGTGGTAAAGCGATATAGATTTTACCGGCCTCAACAAGTTTCCGCATATAACGAAAGAAAAAGGTCAGTAAAAGCACTTGAATATGGGCGCCATCGGTATCGGCATCGGTCATAATAATGATTTTATTGTAATGGCATTTTTCAATATCAAAATCCGAACTTAATCCCGCACCAATGGTGTGAATAATCGTATTGATTTCTTCATTTTTTAAGACATCCTCAATGCGCGCTTTTTCAGTGTTAATGACCTTGCCACGCAAAGGTAGAATCGCTTGGTATTTACGGTCACGCGCTTGTTTAGCACTGCCGCCTGCACTGTCACCTTCGACAAGATAAAGTTCGGTGCGACTTTTATCTTTCGATTGCGCCGGGGCAAGTTTACCGGATAATAACGGTTCTTTCTTTTTACTACGCTTTTCTAAGCGGGCTTCTTCACGTGCTTTCCGTGCCGCTTCACGTACGTTTTGTGCCTTAATCGCACGATCGATGAGCGTTGAGGTTAACTGTGGGTTTTCTTCGAAAAAATACGTCATCTTTTCACTGACGATGTGGTCGACCGCAGTCCGAGCTTCACTGGTTCCAAGCTTGTTCTTCGTCTGACCTTCAAACTGCAATAAATGCTCAGGAATCCGCAAAGAAACAATCGCTGTTAAGCCTTCACGAATGTCTGCGCCCTCAAGCTTCTTTGTCTTATCCTTTAACACACCATTGCGTAAAGCATACTCATTAAATATTTTCGTGAAGGCCGCTTTAAATCCTGTTTCGTGGGTTCCACCATCACGTGTTCTAACATTGTTCACAAAAGAGTAAAGTTGATCTGTATACGATTTGGTAAATTGAAAGGCAACTTCAACTTCGATGTCTTCACTCACACCTTCAAAAAAGACCGTGGTATGAATCGCCTGACGGTGTTGATTTAAAAACTCGATATACGATAAAATACCATCTTGATAAAGATAGGTTTCAACTTGCTTTGCCCGTTCATCATTTAAAACAACTTTTAGCCCTTTAATTAAGAAGGCACTTTCCCTTAAGCGCTCAGAAAGCGTTTGGAAGTTAAAGACCGTTGTTGAAAAGACATTTGAATCGGGTTTAAACCACACGGTCGTACCATTACGTTTACTCGTGCCAATTTCTTTAAGCTCAGAAATCCGGCGACCGCCATCGCGAAAAGTCATTTGATACGTCTTTTGATTACGCGCCACTGTCACTTCTAAAAACTCACTTAAGGCATTAACAACACTCGCGCCAACACCGTGTAATCCTCCAGAAACTTTATACCCACCTGCTTGGCCGAATTTCCCACCCGCATGCAGTTTAGTGTAAATGATTTCTAAAGCCGTTTTACCGGTGCTATGATTTTCAATAGGCACCCCTCGACCAAAGTCCTGAACCACAATGCTGTTGTCTTCTTTAACGGTGATAATAATCTCCTTGCCATACCCAGCAAGTGCTTCATCAATCGCATTGTCGACAATTTCCCACACCAAATGATGCAGTCCGCGGGCATCGGTTGAACCGATATACATTCCAGGCCGTTTGCGTACTGCATCGAGTTCTTCTAAAATCTGAATCGAGTCTGCATTGTATTGGTCATAAGATTTCATCGTCATGTTTACACGTCCTTCTGTCTAACTCAATATT
>SKFS01000112.1 GCA_007117885.1 Candidatus Izemoplasma sp. | reverse complement strand
GAACTCCTTGATATTAAAGATACCTTAAGTGAAATCCATGGGAAACTTGACTTTGATCCCGCACGATTAGAGTATTTAGAAACCCGGGAGCATCATCTTAAATCCCTATCAAGAAAATACCGAAAATCGATTGAAGAACTCATGGATTATCAGGAAACATTGGCGATAGAACTCAAGCAGTATGCGACAATTGATGAAAGCATTGATCAGGCCTATAAAGACGTTTTAGATGCGTTTGAAGCGGTTAAAGATTCGGCAGAACAACTGTCTAAACTTCGTCAAGAGACGGCAAAAGATATTGAGAAAAAACTCATTGCAGTATTAAAAGACTTAGAGTTGAACACTGTGGAGTTTGAAATTATTTTTACGGAAGTCACACTTAAAAATCCACTGGATGCGACCGCTTTTACTGCAAGAGGTGTTGATACGATTGATTTCCTTTTATCGACAAATATCGGTGAATCAAAAAAACCCCTTGCAAAAGTCGCAAGTGGTGGTGAGTTAAGTCGAATTATGTTAGCTTTAAAAGAGATATTTATGCGTCAGATGAACCTTTCCTTAATGATATTTGACGAAATCGATACCGGTGTGAGCGGCTATGTGGCATCACAAGTTGCCCTTAAGATGAAAGAAATTGCAAAAATGGCACAAGTTTTAAGTATTACGCATTTGCCGCAAGTGGCTGCGAAAGCGGATTACCACTATAAAATTTCTAAGAAAACCACGGACAATCGAACCCACGCATATATCGAAAATCTTAGTCAAGACGCACGAGTTGAAGCGATTGCAGCGATGATTTCTTCAGAAGAAATTACCGATGATGCCCGCCGTAGTGCCGTGAATCTACTCAAATAAAAAAAGCACATCTGTGCTTTTTCGATTATTGGTTAAAAAGTTGAAACATTAAGAATATCGTTCCGGCAACTGTTCCGAGTAAAAATCCTACCACCAATATGAGCACGACAATTCGTCCCCAACGTTTCTTTAAAGGATTATACGTTACAGTTTTACGCTCTTGGTTTTGCGGCTTTTTCGTGCGTTTGCGACTAGTTGGCATCGTCTCACCTCACATCCATTGCTGAGTTGCTTTACCCATTATATACTACTTTATTTAAAAAGGAAAGTCTAAGATGAAAAAATACCGTATCATCTTTCATATTGATCTAAACGCTTTTTACGCAAGTTGCGAAGAAGCCGAGGATCCCCGATTAAAAAACCACCCGATTGGCATTGCTAAAAACAGTGATCGCGGTATTTTGACGACGGCGAACTACGCCGCAAGAAAGTATGGTGTCACCAGTGCCATGAATGTCTATGAAGCAAAAAAACGGTGCCCTAATATTAAAATTATACCGCCAAACTTCAGTTTATACGAAGAGAAGAGTCGGCTCTTCTTTGACTACTTATCCACCTTTACTCAAAAGTTAGAACCCGCTTCGATTGACGAAGGGTATTTAGATCTCACTGACGATTTGGCTGAGACCCATCCTTTGGACATCGCAAAGACCATTCAAAAGCATCTTTGGGAAGTGTATCATTTACCCGTCTCAATCGGCATTGCGCCGAATCGGTTTTTAGCGAAAATGGCGTCGGACATGAAAAAACCCTTAGGCATTACTGTATTACGTAAACGCGATGTCAGTGAAAAACTCTGGCCTTTACCGATTGAATCAATGCATGGTATCGGAAAAAAGACGGTGCCAGATTTAAAGCTCATCGGTATTCAAACGATTGGCGATCTCGCCAACTATACAGAGCTTAAAACGTTGCGACGGTTTTTAGGTAATCAAACGGAATCATTTGTGAATAAAGCATTAGGCTTTGATGAAACCCCGATTGATCCTACACGGAGAGACACCATCCATAGTATCGGTAACTCACGGACGTATGAGGGCTTTATCCATGACTATGAGAATGCTTTTAAAGCGCTGGATGATTTAACGCAAACCGTTGTTCATCGCTTGCATAAAAACGAACGGGCGGCAAAAACAATCAGTGTGCAAGTTCGCTTCCACGATTTCACACAACACTCAAAGAATTTCTCTTTAGAGTACCATACGAGTGAGTATGAAATTATCATGGGGATTGTTGAAGATTTGTTTGAACAGCTTTATGAGACGAAGCCAATTCATTTGCTTGGTGTCAGTGCGAGTAACCTTGAACGAGAAGAGCACCTCTTCAAGCAACTGACGATTTTTGAAAGCAATGCACCGATGCCTAAAGCAGAGCGTATTGATAAAGTCTTAGAAAGTATTAATGCCAATTATCCAAAAAATCTCTTGAACAAGGGATTTAAAAAATAGATATACAATTGTCGTAGCGGTCATTGTGTGATAAAATGACGTATATATTGATATTGAGATGGGGCGATTTATTATGAAGAAAACAGCGTTAATAGGCATCGTGGTTGGCCTGATGATATGGGTGCTATGGGCATGTGGTCCCGACGAAGTGGATGAAGTGATCATCCCGACCTTTTCGCATCTTGTTGTCGAAACGCGTTCACCAGAAGTTGACGGCGAAATTGAGCCGTTTGTTGTGAATAAAAATGAAGTTATTACGGTTGAAGTGCATTTTTCGAATCCGTCAAATCTTGCCTTGAACTCAGTGTCGATTAATGGCACACGGTACTTTTCAAACCGTTTTGAAGAAGGGACGACCAATCAACGGATTGTCTTGCATTTAAATGTCGGACAAATTACTGGCGCACAATCGTTTTTTGTCGATCGTTTTGCCTACCGGGTGAGTCCTGAAGAACCTTCAAGAGAAGTTAATATTGATGCCTCAAATCGCTATGATATCTTTGTGTTAAAAAGCTTACCAACCGCATCGATGAGTGCAACTAGAGTTTTTACCAACCGCATTGAAGTCGATGTCAACATTATCGATGCCGATCAAGTGACTGTCGCTAACAGTATCCTCGCTCGACTGATTAGCGATAATACGGTTGTTGAGACGAAAGTATTGAATCGAGGGATTAACGCCATTCGTTTTGAGAACCTGTTAAGTCATAAAGATTATCAGTTTGAAATTGTTACTAACTATGACTTAGAAAACGGTGAGGGAGTTGTCGAAGAGTTTGTTTTAGTGCCTGAAATGACAATCCGTACAGCGAGTGTGGCTGCGCCCACGGCATCCTTAAATATTCTAACCGTGAGTGAAGACACGATTCATTTCGATATAAACTTAAACGATGAGTTGAACACCATAATCGATCAAGGGTTGCGACTGAAACTTTACTTAGGGGAAACCTTAATTGAAACAAAAGTTGTTGATTTATCGACGTTAACGGATCAATCTTTTACCCAGTTGCTAAACAACAACACGTATACATTACGCATTATTGCCGACTATGATTTAGGCGATACGGTCGGTGTACGTGAAGACCGCTTACTCTTTGAACTCAATGTAAAAACAGAAATGCGCCGTTTACCGGACATTAATGTTAGTGTCGTGTCGTTGACTGAAAATGAAATGATAGTACGCATCGATGCGGCGTTGCTCGATGAGGCCATCGCCTTGCATAATTTATACGTAAGTATTTATGACAGTCAGCTTAACCGTATTGCACGAGGGGCGTTAATCCAAGACGCGATTGTCTTACGTGTCGACAATTTACTCGCAAACCAAGCGCTTACGCTCGTTGTTGAAGGGGACATTGATCTTGACGATGGTCAAGGCGTCCAACGGCTTGAAATCTTCCGTGATAGTTATCAGACAATCGCTTTAATGATGCCAAGTGGTGAAATTAACTCAATGTCTTTAGGCTATGATACGGTGGCATTCTCAATAAGTTTTCAAAATCCATCAAACACTGCACTCAGCAACACCTTAACGGCTAAACTATATGAAAACGGTGTGTACCTAGTGAGTAAAGTCATCGATTTACAAAGTGGGTCGTATGTCTTTGAGGACGTTGCCGTGTATTTTGATCGCGTCTATACGATTAACCTATATGTGGACTACGATCTACGTGACGGCGAGGGCCGTCAACGCGATCATTTCTTATCGAGTTACGCAAAAACTTCTGCAGAACCGATTCAACCGCTCATTACCATTGACAATGTCACGATTGAATCCACGCGTATCACGATTGATTATACGATTAAAGACCGACTCGAATCACTGCTTGAAGAAGGTTTAATCTTAACCATAAATGGCACAGAAATCATCATGGATATTCATGCGCATACGATGGTGATTGATAACCTGTTATCTAACCAAGCATTTGATCTAGAAATTACCGCCAACTATGTATACAATCAAGAAACACAGACGTTCCTCGTTTACCGTAGAAGTGGGCAAACCCTCGCTAAACAACGACCGAGTATTCACTTAAGCGGTATCGACACCCTTAAAGAGATGATACGCTTTACCGTCAATGTCGATGATATTGATGGGGTTGTTGAAGAAAACTCTATGCAACTCGGTTTTTATGACCGTGATGGCGAGCGGATAGGGCAACTATTAAGTGTTGACGCGATTATGCGCGTGACGATCCGCAATTTATGGTCGGACTCACCTTATACAGTACGTATTTACGGCGATATCGATTTCAATGATGATCAAGGCGTTCATGAAGCCGTTGAGCTCTTTGAAACGGAGTTAAGAACCGCAGCACTAAATTTACCCATCCCCTCGTTTAATGACATTGAAGTGGACGAGTTTTCTCAGCGAATCAGCGTTACATTGAACGCCATGCAAGATAGTGATGAGGTGTATAGCGAAATTAAGGTATCGCTATACGAAGTGACGGATGAAGGCCTGTCGTTGATAGAGAGCCAAATTATCGATGCCAACGATCCGCAACCATTTATCACATTTAATGAGTTTATCGATTTAGAAAAAGAATACCGTGTTCGGGTTTATGGTAGTTACGATTTACGGGATTCCTTTGGTTTACAAGAAGACGTTTTATTTGATGCGATCACCTATATTATACCGCTCGAACAAGAGGATGAGTTAGAAGATTGATGTTTGCCTATGCAAGCATCTTTTTTTGTGGTAAACTTAAAGTGTAAGGAGTGGCGTTATCTAACTATTGCTGATTAAAATAAAGACTGTGGTAAGTGTCACTCCTAAACAGTCAAAGCTGTAATGCTATGGCACAAATCCACAGTACATTATTAGTATATTAAATTAGTAGGAAAGGAGTAAAGATTTAGATTGTAATTAACTAATCTAATACAATTTAAATCTTACATGATACTATGCGCACTATATTAATTACAGGGGGATCATCAGGCATCGGGTTAGCGTTGGTTAAAGCCTATCTAAATGCCGGCGATAAAGTGATCAATATCGACATCAACACCCCAACTGAAATGATTACTGGTGAGTACCATTTTGTCTACGCGGATTTAACGGATATCGCAAAACTAGATACGGTTTTTCACGAGGCAAAAAGTCATACAAAAAAAATCGATGTGTTCATCCATTCAGCGGTGTCTTCGAAGAGTCCACCGTTTGCTGAGTTAGATGGTGACAACATCGATGAGGTCTTAAATGTGAATCTTAAGAGT
>SKFS01000055.1 GCA_007117885.1 Candidatus Izemoplasma sp. | reverse complement strand
GATCTAAACCTTCATAGAAGACAACATTATCAATCGTAATCACACTTGGTGCAAACGCTGGGGTGTTTCCTAAGATAAAGATCATTACCGCATTTTCCATGCTTTCACGATCATAAACAAAAGTAAACTCAAAGTGTTGTGGCTCTTCAGTTAAAGTAAACGCTTGACCAAAGTGATCTGTCATACGCGCTTCAATATCACGCTCTACTGTCGAACTAGCGGTAAAGCCAATGCGATAGGTCATGCCTTCAACAAGCGTAAAGCCTTTTTGTTTAAGCATAACGCCCCAGTCATTATTTCCAGAAGCTTCGACATCAATAACCATCGCTTCATCTTCAACGGTAAATGTTGCAACCGCACCGTCCCAACCAGCCACATATTGATACCAGAATCCTGGTTCAGTAATGTCTGCCCAACCAGCATCCGGATCTTGCACTTCTTCAGGCACTTCCGTTGTTTCTTCAAACATACCATCCACAACTTGTTTGGTATCGCGGAAAAGTAACTCAGATTCTTCTTCACCCTCAACGTACAGTCTCACGTCATCAATTGTCACGACGCCTGCGGCGAAGTTCGAAGTATTACCTAGTAAGAAAATAACTCTCTCATTGTCAACATCTTCACGATCATAGACAAAGATAAACTCAAATGTTTGAGGTGTTTCGGTTAAGTTAAATACTGCACCAAAATGATCGGTCACTTTCGCTTCAATGTTTCGATCGACCGTTGAACTTGCGGTAAAGACAAGTTTATAAACAGTTCCTTCGACAAGCGATAGACCTTTTTGTTTAAGCATGACACCCCAATCATTGTTTCCGGCCGCTTCAACATCGATCGTCATCGCCTCATCTTCAACGACGAAACTTGCTACAGCTCCATCCCAGTCAGCCACATATTGATACCAGAATCCTGGTTCAGTAATGTCTGCCCAACCAGCATCGGGATCCTGAACTTCGGCAGGGACTTCTGTCGTATTTTCAAAGCTACCATCAACGATTTGTCCTGAATCAACAAATGTGACCGCAATCACTGTAACAGTACGCGTAACGATGGCTATATTCCCTGCTTCATCGCTAACAGTATACGTTAACGTGTATTCGCCAGGAACTAAGACATCCACTTCACCTTCAACATCAAGCTCTGAAAGATCAATCGGACCATCAACATTATCAATGATTGATACGCCATCAAGAGGATCAAAATCAGAACCTTGTGTAATTGTAATATCAGCAACGCCTTCAATAACAGGTGGAATATCGTCGACAAGCTCATCAACTTCGATAATCACGACATTGTCTAAATAAACAGTCGTTAATAAGTTCGCTGTACCAACACCACCTGGAACCGTACCAAATTCAAAGATTAACGAACCTTTTTCATTCGTCGGTAATCCCATTTGGAAAGTAAAGCTATATGGTTTCATCTCAGTGGTTAAATCAAAGATACCCGGCACGCCTGGCTTAAAGTTTGTAAACCACGGAGCACTTGGCAAAAGCTCACCCACTTGAACATGGATTGCTCGGGGCGCTAAAGCTCTTGCTTCAAAACTTACTTGATAAATTTTACCTTCTTCAAACGTAATCCCTTGATTTTCTAAACGCGGTTCCCACATTCCGCCTGAGACACCAGTAATTTCTATCTTGAGTTCACCTTCAACGACGCTAAAATTACCCGTTCCACCTTCAAGACCTGTGGTTGTCGTCCAAAATGCCATACCCAAAGAGAAATCGCCGTTAGCCACCATCTCATCGCCAATCAGCGATGGATCAACAACGACAGTAATATAACGCGTACGCTCAGTTCGATTTCCCTCACTGTCTTCAACAGAGTAACGTAAGAAATACGTTCCTACTGTACTTGTATCAAGCGCGGACAACCCTGTGATAACAATGCGATCTGTGATATCACCATCAACATCATCCATCGCTGTTACGCCTTCCATAGGATCAAAGGCTTCATCAACAAAAATTTCTACATCAGTAATGCCGCTTAAAACCGGCGGTGTAATGTCAATGTCAACACATTCTCCATCGACGAGTCTTTGATTCTCACCACAAGTAATGGGATCTGGATCTGGATCTGGATCCGGTTCTGGATCTCGATTACATGCAACAACACTAAACGCTAATGTTCCTAGTAACAATACACTTAATAATTTTTTCATCTTTTCCTCCTATTTTTTATTCATGTATATTTTGATTTTTTTGTAAAGCCCATCACGAACATTGCTTGCCAAAACGCCTTTTAACGTCTCGGTTTCAATCCTCTGAACACCGCTATCATCCACTAAATCAATTTGATATATTTCGCAGCGTTCATAGGTGTTTTCAAGTGAATCGTTGTAATACTCTATTTCTGTATCCTTCATAAACCTAAATGTGACAGTGTTATCCGCTTTGAAGAAACGCTTATTGAGCTTCGGCTCAAACTTTAACACCAATGTCTCATTCTCAAGTCTAAACGGTTTATCGCCAAGCATCATTACCGACCACATATTTAACGTTTCGACGGTAGAACCACTCAATCTAGCATAAAAGCCTTGACCGTGAATCGTTGAATCGGGATTATTGCTCGGTGCTATAAAGCTCGAATTCTCTAACGTACTTCGACCATACACTGCAGGATCCATAAAGCAAACCAAATTGGTTTCTAATGCCTGATAATACTCTTCATATAATCCCGCTTTGAGTAAACCAAGTAAATATTTATAGGTCATGTGCAAGAAATTGCTTTCACGCTCTAACCATCCCTTAGTAAATGCATGGATTCGACCGATTTCTAACGACTCATTCTCAATACATTCACTCGTTTTAAACATTTTGAGTGTTGCATCGTAAATGTCAGATTCGATGATGGCTTGATTCATTCTTGCCAGTTTCTCTTGGGGGAAATCCGTTTTTAATAAACGCGCCGGTGCTTCTAAGAAACGCGGTAACTGTTTACGTTCATAGGTGGATGGCCGAACGACTTCATACCCCTTCTTATTTGTCACAGGTCTCCCGTCCTTTAAAATCGCTTCATAAGAAGTGACTTGATAGTATAAAAAGGTAGGTATAATCCCTTGGTTTTCTTCAAATAGCTGGGTTGTTTTCGCTTCAATATGTTCCTTTAAAGTAATTAAATACTTTTTAACCTCTGCCATATTGAGATGATCAAGTTCACCGTTTAATCCAAAGCGGATGGCTTCACGGTATTGATGTCTAATTGCTAATCGCTCCGAATAAGTTTTGTGATGCTTGAGTTGATCAAATAGTCTCGCAACCTCTTTTGGTAGTTCAACGGGTTGGTCGCTCGTATAAGCGATTAACAACCGCACGATTCGCCACAGTTCGATTGACTCACTCACTCCTGAGCCTAGAAGACCTGGTAAACCATTCATGGCATCGTTCCATCCAGGTTTTTCCGCTTCCATTTCAATACCGAAGCCCTCAGGATCGAGCAAACTATGCTTCGTAAGGACAAGTATCAAAAGTTTGACATAGAGGTTTGATTGGTAAACATCCTCACCTAAGATGGTCCAGTTCGAGCCATAGCGATTCATCTTAAGCTGTTTTATCTTCGCTTCATCAAAATGACGTAAACTTCCATATTGTCTAACTTTGTGGTGCTTATTCAAGACCATTTTTTCTTCTTTTGGCAAGACCGATACGGGTGATTCAAAATATCGGTGTTTTGCGTCCTCAAATAGTAAAGATTTCATCTTGTCTGGATAAATACTTTCATAGCTTTCAACTAAGTCGATGAGATACGTAAAATGATCGATCCAGTACCCTTCACCAAAAGCGGCGTTAATGCTTGGCTCAGAGTGGTTGATTATTTCATCAAGATAGACTTCGATGCTTGTCTTTGAAACGATGCCTTCTTGCTCAATGAAATTAACGATCGTTCCAGGTGTAAACGGACGCTCTAAGAAGCTTAGAACTTTCTCTGTATGGTTTTCAAAAAGCGACTTGATTAGCGTTTCCCCATCGGTGGTTTCTTTGAGCTTAAACACAATACCTCCCACCGACAAAGGATTGTATCCGTCTAATTGAATTAAACTCGCAAAATGATGAATATTGAAATCGTTCACTTCACGGTGAATCAGCGAGTCTAAGCGACGATTTTGACAGACATCACGGAAGTTCCCTGCACCTTGCGAATAATACTCAGGAGCTAAACTAAAAAAGTTATAATCGCGTTCTAAATCACCATGACGTCTTGAATAGAGATGATATATTGTCTTTCCAACCTTTATAGGATACCCCCCACGCAGAAGGTTATCTAGGTAGTTTTGTTTAATGTACTCATCAAAGATTTTTCGATTGGTCGACGTGGCAACATCTTCAAGAAGCGCCTCAATAATTTCACTTGCTTCATGTTCCTTATCTTCTAAAAATGCCTGATTTGACAGTTTCGGTAAAAGCGTTTGAAGTGTCGCGAAATTCTTCACATGCCCTGAGACTGAGTAAACGACAATCTCTTCGCCTGCCTTCAGTGTTTGTGTGATTGGAATAAATCCACACGGTATTTTATTCGTCGTGACTTGTTTTTTTAGGACAATATCATCTAAAGCATTTTCACGAAAAAAGCTTGGGGTCGTTTTCGCTGTATTATAACCAAACACCAATGCCGTATCGACGAGAGGCTTAATCCTTTTTGAAGCAACCGATCCTAAAAAGAAATTGCCTTCTTCAACCGTTCCAACTTCACTTGAGTCACCGGTCGAACCCCGCAATGTGTAAAGGGCCACGTTTCGTTCTAAATGCTCAACATCCATCCAGGATGCCAGTACATTCGACACTGATTTAAACGCTTCGTTTTGAATTCCCGCAGCTAAAATTTCTGATACCCCATCTAACACTTCTAGTTCAAGCGATTTTTTCGATGTGTTGGAAATCGTAATTTTACGCACTAATCCAGCAATCGATGTATTCGGTAACCCGAAATAGTTCACATGCACATCGAGTCCTAGATCAGGATTGCTTTCTTCAAGCGAAAAAGACGCTTGTTGAATGGTCATTGAATGGTCGTAAGGTGTATCAACTTTAAACGGCTCATAGATTTCACCTTGACACTTAATAAATGTCCGAAATCCCGATATCGGTGCACTTTCATACGCTTTATTCGCCGGTGTAAACGGTAAAATAGGGTGGTTCTTATCCTGGAGCCCATAACTTGCAATTCCTTGACCCCGGTTAACGTAAAAAGCCCACAAAGGAATCCCCATTTTTCCTGCAACACCGGGCAAGAAGTTCGAAAACGGTTTTTTTCTATTGTAGTTTTTAATCACAAACCCTTGGTCTTTAAAAAGAAAATCTGACACTTTGTTCACCCCGCAATCGTTAATGTAATAATACTTCTTTTCGTAATTTTTATGGTAGTGTGATGGTCACGAAGTTGAAGGTTTAAGTCACTGTCTTCTTCTGTTTCATTTTGTAAAACCACAATGATTTCACCATTAGGGTTTTCAAAAACAACCGATTTCACAAATGGATGGTCTGACTGACTTTCGATGCGGTGTGCACCTTCATCAATATATTTACTAAAATGGCCAATGGCATAGTAAGAGCTATTAAAATATACTTTATCGTTTTGCGTATCAGCGATTATCGGTGCATCACAGTAGTTCCCTACATGATTTGGACCCCCGGTTTCATCAAGCATAAGATTCCAATCAATATAACCTTCGCAATAATGACTAAAATCGCCAATCATGTTTCGTGCATAACGCTCGCCGGATTTAAAATCGTTGAGCCTAACACCGCCTTCAATACAGCCCTCGGTAAACAAGATGTGCTTATCCGGGAAGGCTTCATGAACTTTAGAGAGATTCTCAAACGCTTCAGAAACATACCAATGAATGCCTGTACCCCAAACATACCTTGCTGTCTCTTTATCACACAAAACAGTGTGTGCTCGTTCATAAACAATATCACGATTGTGATCCCAAATAATAATCTTCGTATCGCAATACTCGCTTTGAAGTAATGTCGGTCCTAAATAGTACTTAATAAAATCACGTTCTTGTTCGGCGGAATACAAACACGAATCCCAAACTTGCTTAGCGGCCGGTTCATTTTGCACAGTAATCGCAAAAACATCAATGCCTGCTTTAGCATAGGCGTCAATAAACTTAACATAATAGTCTGCCCATACTTGGAAATACTTCGGCAATAACTCCCCGCCATGGTTCATCGAGTTATTACTTTTCATCCATGCCGGTGGACTCCAGGGTGATGCCAGTATCGAAAGCGGTTTGCCGCGTTTTTCTTCAGCTTGCTTAATCATTGGTATCACCCAACGGTAGTCCCGATCTATTGAAAAAGTTATTAAGTCCATATCATATTCATCAATATATGTATAGTTTTCAAGCGCAAAATCACAACTATGAATGGCAACGCGTCCTAAGTTGTAACGCAATCCTTTGTGGCGATCAAAATAGGCTTCTATGATGCTTTCTTGATTTTTTGCTGATAGCTTAGAAAAAGTCAAAGCCGCCGCCTCAGTGAAAGCGCCACCAAAGCCGATCACTTTTTGATGTTTTATTTTTGTATTTATAGTTAATGTAAATTCGCTGTTTTTCGTATAAAAATCGTCTATTTTATTATGATATCCTCTTTGTTTAGACGTTTCAAAGTAATTAATCATCATAGCCTCCGAGTTTACTATAACGTTTTCGTAAATAGAATAACATAGAAGTAAACGTTTTACTATAACGTTTTCGTAAATTCTAAATTATCTGTAATTTTTCTAAAAAATCTCGACTAAAAAATAAAAAGTATCCTTTAAAAGGACACTTAATATCTTTTGGATGTTCTTTACTAAAGCGTTACCATGGCAATGGTTTATCGGCGATTTCTCGATCGTAAAACAACTCAATTTCTTCCCTTAAAACAGAGGAAATCTTCGTCTTCTCATACGATACATGTTCAAGCAGTTGTGCTTCAGTACGAATGCCTGGAATCACCGTTGTTATTGCGGGGTATGACCATAAAAAGGCCATAGCATAAGGGGTGATTGTTTGATCATTGACTATTTTTTTAAATTGCTCAACCAGGTGATGACGCCGTTCTTTGTCCTCATTTGTCCACCTTGAACGGATGTCTGTAAAATTAGAACTGACATTGTATTTTCCCGTCAGCCATCCCGAATCAAGCGGCACTTTAATAATTAGAGCAATCTTCTTCTTTTCAATCGCATCAAAAAGATGTCGAGGTGCCTGCGAAAAAACGTTAAACAAGAGTTCAATCACATCAACGTCTAACTGCTTTAACACTGCATTGAGTTCATCAACCGTGTCAACACTGACGCCATAGCCGTGAATCTTACGGGCTTTTTTTAAGCTTTCGAAAACCGTAAAATGGCTTGTTTTTCCCTGTAAAATATCAAAACTTGGATTGTGCAATATAATAGAGTCAATGGTGTCAGTTTGAAGTCTAGATAAACTGCCTTCAACTGAGGGAATGATTTGATCGACACTAAAATCAATACGGCCATCCGAATGGTGACCAAATTTCGTGTTAATAACGACCTCTGATCGCCTTCCTTTTATGGCCTCACCGATAATTTGTTCACTCCGTCCTAAGGCATAATTTGGGGCAGTGTCAAAAAAGTTAACCCCGAGATCAAGCGCAGTTCTCACAAGACGAACGCCTTCTTCAATAGACATTGTTTTACCGTGGGCTGTGTTTCCCAGCGGCCATGCTCCAAAACCTAAACGACTCACTTGCTTGTTTGCTAAATACGAAACTTTTTTCATGGTTTCCTCCAATCGTTAAGAAAAAAAGTCGACTGTGTCGACTTTATGAAAACTGTGCCATCAATTGGCCAAATAAAGCAACAAAACCAATGACACCAATGGCGATGAAAATTAACCAAAGCAATAGTAAGTTTTTCAATGAGCGATTAGTTTTCGGGTTAATTAACAGTAAAATATACACCACTACGTTGACTATGGGTATCGCCATCAAAATAAAAAACAGTAACCATTCACCAATACCAATAACCTTATTTTGAAACATACTTTACGCCTCCCCTAAAGTTCCTCTATGTTTCTATTATACACTTTTTTCAAACACAACAACATTTTCTTTTTCATCACAGACATTGAACTGCATCTTTTTTAAGTACTTCATATGTTTAGGGTTGTTGGTTTCAGTTACAAATCGTGTAAACCCGTCCTCGCGAAAGGAACAAGCCATCTGATTAAAAACATACATGCCCGTCTTGAAATCGCGGTATCTTGGCGTAACAAAATCAAGGGTAATCTCCAATGTTTTTTGGTCTTTCTTACGTGCCATAAACAACCCTGCAGGCATCATATCACGTAAAATAAAGTAACGGTAATCGTTCTCTTCTAATGGAACCCGCCCCATCGCTTCACGGATGTAATCATCATAGTATTGAATAAAGTTCTTTAAGTATTCGTCATCCTGTTCGACTCGCAATACTTTAAAGTAATCTTTAACATGATACATTTGACGTAAATAATACACATTAATCAGTAAAATACCAACGTTCATAATCATCACGGGCAAGGCCCCGATTAAAACTCCATAGACAAACATAAAAATAGAACCTACAAGGTTCACTAAGCGCAGTTTCTTCACTGAGCTCATCAACAAAGAAACGAGAATAATAAAGGATGCAACAATCCCAAATACCTCGATAAATGTTTCAACCATAGTTTAAAACCTCCTAAATATCTCCACAAAAGATTATAGCATACGCTAACTTAAAGTACAGCGAAAGCACGAATTAATGACGCTTCTGCAACCATCTTTAAAGGCACGCCGTAAAACATAAAACGTGTCTTTAAAGGAAGTTCTTCTAATTGTGTCAAGTTTTCGATAATGAAAATTCCCTTGCTAAGCAATTTTTGATGAATGGGGTAGGGTGCATCATCAGGACTCGGTGTATCTAAACCAAGCATTTTTATTTTCTTTTCAATCAAGCAATCGACGAAGGCTTCATTAAGACGCGGAAAATCTTGATAATAATTTGGATAATAAAACCGTTTTGAATAGCCAGTGCGAAGTAAGACAATATCCCCTTCTTCAATCGTGTCCAGTGAACTCGGTGAGGTGTCTTCAATCACCTGTGCTTGACCCATAAAGCGATCTAAAGAAAACGAGTCCAGTGTTTCTTGATTTTTCAGCATATGTAGTGGCACATCGATGTGCGTCCCAACATGAAGCGATGTCATCATCTTACTCACCGTCACATTGCCGCTCACTGCAGTTTCTAAGACAAACGGTTGATCCCCAGGGTAACACGGGAGATCATTGGTTAAAGGATGCGATAAATCAACGATTTTCACTTTACCACCTCTTTACTTTATATTATACCCCGATATTTAAAATATCCATCATTATCCACCTTGTAATCATGAATGAGTGTTATAATGAATAATTATAAACCCGAGGTGAAAACTATGCCACAACTCATACCCTTACTTTTTATTATTGCCTTCTTAATTATTATCGGTATTATAAATTACAAACTCGCATTAAAACGTTATCGCTATGCTTTCATTATCCCGACGATACTCGGGATTATTGGCATCGCATTGATCGTTTTTGCGGCCGCTGTCGATCTTGGTTGGGCATCCCTTGGCTATGCAATTTTAGGCATGATTGCGATAATCGGTGGGCTCATCTCTGCCAGCGCTTCACTCATAACTGTACTTTACTTAAGAAAACAAGACCCCGTTCAAAACAAGCTTAAGCCTAACGACGATTTAAAACGTCTTTCCGAACTCAATCGACTTTTCCGTGAAGGGGCATTAAGCCTTGATGAATATGAACAGGAAAAAGCGAAATTGTTGTCAAAATAAAGTCACTCAGCGAGTGACTTTTTTAGTACCTTATTACTGAAAACAACGTTAGCTTATGGCTATCTTCGACGAATGACTCTACGTTTAAAAATCCCACAACTCAAAATACTCACCGGATACTAATAACGATAACGCACCAATGAGTGCTATGACACCGATGACAATTCCGGCTATTGCAAAGCCTCTTTTTTTAGCTTTTAGTCCGGAAATCCCTAAAATGATGGCCCCTACCGCAATCAATGCATCAATGACGGGAATCGGTAGAAATAGACTGACAAGCGCTAAAATAAAACTAATCGTTCCATTATTACTCAGTTTCTTTTCTTCATCATCCATTGAATCAGGTTTAAAGTGATCCCTCGCATACTCATAGGGATCCGTTGTTTTCATATCTTGAATCGGGTAACCACATTGAGGGCATTCTTTCGCTTGCTCAGAAACTGAACGTTCACACTCTGGACAGGTTATTAGTGCCATACTCTCGCCTTCTTTCTTTGCTTATCTTAAATAGTATATCAAGTCTTAAGATAACTTTCAATCGTTCTTAAATTCTTTCCAAAATTGTTCGAGAACATCTTGCATAATGGTCTCTTTTTTTAGCCACGTTGGTTGCCAATGGTGAGGCATCAGCGCGCGATACTTTTGCTGTTGGTAGCGGTCATCAAGCAAAATCGCAATGCCATAATCTTCCTGTGTGCGAATAACCCGACCCACTGCTTGAATAACCTTGTTCATACCTGGATAAGTATAGGCATAATCAAATCCGTTAAAGCCTTCTTGGAAATAATAGTCTTTTAATATTTCATTAAGTTTATGAAATGCTGGCAATGCCACCCCAACGATTAAAACCCCGCTTAGCATTTCACCAATATAATCAATGCCCTCGCTAAAACTACCGCCGAGCACAGAAAATAAGATTTTCGAGTTTGAACTTGTCTCTTTAAACCGTTCGATAAAATCAGTGCGTTCAAACAACGTCATATTTCGTTCTTGAATCATTACCGTGTAACCGGTGTGATCAAACTGTTCAACGACCATTTGCATGTATTGATAGGATGGAAAAAAAACGATGTAGTTCCCTTTTTTTGCCTCAAGCATTGCATATAGGGTATCAATAATCCGCTCAATACTAAACTTGCGATCACGGTATTTCGTTGATGTCGAACGATCGACGAATAATCCCAACCGTTTTGGATTAAAGGGACTTGGCACTTCAAAATAGTGCCCATCGCCTTTCGTTAGTAAGTGACTGTAATACTCGATCGGTTGAAGTGTCGCTGAAAAAAGTGCCGTGCCTTGGGCTTTTTCTTCGATAATGGCCTTGATCGGTGTTGAGGCATCGAGACAGACTATCGAAAAAACCACACCGTCATCCTGTGCCGTTAAAATATAGCGAAAGGATGAACTAAAGAATTCACTTATACGCATGAACTGTGCTAAATGAAAGTACCCTTCTAATAACGCTTTGCGCTTTGGGTGCTTTTTGTGTGTTTGAATAATGTCATCGAGTTTTTTCATGGCGTGATGGATGCGTTGCAACAACTCCTCATCTAACCTATCAAAAACAACCATCGTCACTTTTTCAACCTCTTCTTGCGTAACGACGGCTTCCATATACGAAGACAATCCTTTTAAGGCTTTTAGTGGTGAAGGCTTCAACGCCTTGGTCTCTTCAATTAATGCATTAATCAATGAAAGTGATAGTTCAGATGAGTACATAGTACGCGAACGATCGACTAAATTATGGGCCTCATCGATAAGTAACTTAGGCGTATAATAGCTTTCCTCAAAATAGCGAATCAAACGAATTCGCGGGTCAAACACATAGTTGTAGTCGCAAATAATAATGTCACTATAATTCGATATTTCTAAAGAAAACTCATGCGGACAAATCGTGTGGTACTCCGCATACTGTTTAATGAGTTTTGGCCCATAGACATCGTCATGGACAAAAATATCTTCTAACGCCTCTTTAAGACGGTTATAAAATCCTTTGGCATAAGGACAAATTTCTGGATCGCAATCCACTTCTTCCATTAAACACATGTTTTCTTTTGAGTTTAAGCTGATGGCTTTAATTCTTAGTCCTTGGGCTTTAAGTATTTCTACGGTTTCAACCGGAACCGTTTTTCCCGCGTTTTTAGCGGTGAGGTAAAACAGTTTTTGTTTGGGATCATTCAGTGTTTTTAGTCCTGAAAATAGGGCACCGATGGTTTTTCCAATTCCTGTAGGTGCCGTAGCATAAACCGTTGAACCGCGTAAAAGGTTCTGATAGATTGAGCCCATGAAATGGTATTGACCCTCGCGATAATTTTCATAAGGAAAACGCAATCCTTCAATCGAACGAACTTTTTCAAACTGATGTTTTTGATAGATTTCAAGCCAGTTTAAGTACGCACTCACGGCTTCTTCCATCGCCTTTGACAATTGACTAAAGTTATACCGTTTAGCGATGGTTTTCGTTTCTTTAGTGTCACGATGAATATAGCTCAACCATACCGTAATCTGTCTAAGTTTGTGGTTAAGACAATAGATATAGGCATAGACTTTTGCCTGCATAATATGTGCGGGATACGTCTTTTCAGTAATCAGTGATAAATCGGTCTCGGTACTTTTGATTTCCTCAATAATCAGTGTCTCCTCACGTTTTAAAAGACCATCGATATAGCCGCTGATGGTCAAAACCGTATCATTATAAGGGTAGTCGGTTTTCACATAGACTTCTTTTACGTCATCGAGTGTGTAGCTACTCTGACGTTCTTGATGGATCTTTTGTCCGATGATCTGGGCGTTTTTCATGCGCGTTTGACTGGCTAAATCACCAACAGCATACACAAACGATACCATTTCTTTAACACTGATTTGATGTTGTTTCATAAAGTCACCCACTCTAGCACTATTATACATGATTTATACCGTAAAACCATGATATTCCTAAAAAAAGAACGTTCGTATAACGTTCCTTAGTGTGATTTAATAAGCATTTGATCGGTGACATGAAATAGTTCTTTGACATCGCTGAAACCTTCATTGATTTACGCATTTACTACAGCCTATATAGATGCTTTGAACCTATCCTTTTTTATACTCATTCTAGCCTTGGCTTAACGTTTATGCCAATCAGAATGATGAACGATTTTATACATCTTTATCATAATTAAGGCGAGGATGAAGTACAGTGCAAGAACGGCTATCGACCACGCTGAAACACCGAGCCAACCATACCGTTCAATATCTAAAAAGAAGTAAGGATATCGGTAGACAGTCTCACCTAAGCGATACTGTCCCCCAAACGCTGTATAAATGATTGTGTACCCTAGATAACTCAACGGTTGCACACTAACCCAAAGCAGTGCTTTACTCTTTATAAACTGCGTCTTGTGATCGATAAAATAATCAATTAAGACAACAGTAGGGACAATATAATGTAAAAGACTGTCTCTTAAATCCCCCACAGCATAGACCGTGTCATCAAGGTCACCTAGCAACGGTCTTAAAGCAAAGTGATAGATAACCATCGTAATTACAATGCCGGTTGTAAGCACTGTCTTGATAATGCTAATGGACTTCGTGTAATCACGCGTTTGGGATTGAAAAGCTAGGTAGCCAAAAAAAGCGATAATTAAGACATTACTTTGGAGTGTGTAATATGAAAATGACTCTAAAATGTGATCGGACTGCAGCGTATTCATCACCACCCCAAGCAACGCTAAGGAAGCAATCAAGAGTTTCCAAAAACGTTTCATAAAATCCCCCTACTGAACCATCGTTGATGGTTCCTCCTTCACTTGATTTTTAAAATACTGATGCTTCTTATTTGTGGCTTTAAAGTACAGTTTCAATGCCGTTTTTACGGCCTCGATAATTCGTGAAAAGTCCTCATCTTTTGCGTTTGCTTGCGCAAACTCGTAACGGCGTTGTACACTGTAAAGCATCGCCATGACAAAGTGATCAAAGGCAAACATTAGGTTTTGGCCTTCGCGTAAACTGATGGCCACATAATCCTCATGAGCCGCCAGCACTCTCTCAAAAAGCAGTCCTTGATGATACATTAAACTCAAGAGCTCTTGGGGCGCCGCTTTCAGATCCTTTTGTGGCGATTTAAACTGTGTCTTAAGTAAGATTAGCGCAAGTCTAGATGGGCGATCAACCGTGCCGTTTTCATCGATTAAAAACCCTAAAGGTTCTTTAAAACGGGTTTCAAACTCAGTCAAAGTCACCGCGCTATGATAGCGTGATTTAAAGCTATCATAGGCTTTTTCTAAAAGCGTTTGGCGTTGCTCACTAAACGGTCTAAAGGTTAATAGTTTAAGGTAATCGGTATGTATACGCATCATCTTAAAGCGTTGATTATCGGCGCGATTAAAGACACTCATCATCGCCACCACAAGACCCCACTTACATTTCATTAAGCCGCCTAAACCAACGAAATAATCACTATGGATATCTTCCATAAGTAAAATCAACTCCGTTAAAAAATCCCCCATAACATGACGCGGTGATTCTTTAGTGAACGTCTTAATCAACGTTTGTAAAACAGCGGCTTGTTGGTGCATATGTTCATATAGAACCGCTTCATCACTGTTTCCTTTTAAGAAAAACGCCGTTTGTTGTTCGAACGTTTCTAAGTGTGGATGGTCTTTCGCCTTCTTACTTAAAATATCAACGACAATCAGCACTTTATAATACAAACTTCTAAGCGCTGCTTCTTGCTTTAAATCACCGTAACTATGGGGCACAGTTAATAAGTTCAAGTAGCGGTAATCATCGATATACTTAGTTCTTTCATTCGGTAAATACTCCTTGATTAAACGCTCATAATCAAGCGTTTCATCAAGGGTAAAAGGCAAGGGTGCTTTAATTATCGCCATCGTGTTTTCTGGTGCATATTTTTGTGTGCGCTCAAGCGCTTGATCGTGCGCATCTTTGAGCTCTTCTAAATCGAATAACACGTCATTAAACTGTGGGTAAATTCGCATTGTTTGATACTGTCTAATAGCATACCAATCGCAGTAGCGTTGATAGACTAATCGCGGATTGCTTTGCTTTTTCAACCATTCAAGCGTCGCGTAGTATTCCAACACTTTCTTAGCACTAAATGCGGTTCCTAGTGATAAGGTTTGTTCGAGCATAAGATTTTTCATCACGTTTAATGCGTGAGAAAAAAGCCCTTTTAAAAGTGCGTTCATCATCGCATAACGGGTATCTTCTAACGGTTCATCTAAGGTTTTTAGCAAGTAAGAAACCCGTCCATAAAGTTCATTGATATCGCTTTTTTTCATGGTTATCATCCTTTTAACTGTAACGCTTTTATTCTATCATAAAAATCCCTGTTAAGCGATGCCAAACCTCAATTAAAAAGCCTTGCTTCGCAAGACTTTTCACAGAGCTTTAGCTTAGTCAAAGACAATGGCATCAAACGCTTCTTTAAACGGCGATGATTCAAGATAAAACGCCATAGGCATCCCGAGTGGTGCATCGATAATATGGTTGCCTCCGTCAAACACCGCTTTCGTGATTAAATGAATCCATCTTCCTTTAGGAAGCTCAACACGGTGGGTCGTTACGCCTGGCCTTAACACCGGGCAGACAAGCAAACTCTCTCCATACATATAATGGCGCTTTGTCGTAAAGGCAAAAGCCTCATTGAAATGGTAAAACAGGGGACGGATCGTCGGCAAGCCTTTTTGATAGTATTCATCACGTACATGGTGATGATAAAAAGAGAGTTTTTTGTACAGTCTACTTAAACGCCCAAACGCTTCAACAATCGTTGGATCATCATACTGTGCATTACGCTTTGGCAAATTGCCTTCATGGGTTCTAAATAACGGTGAGAAAACATTCATCTCTGCCCAGCGGATGAATAACTCCTGACTTCTTCTCATGTGAAACAGTGTGGTATAACCTCCGGTATCACTATGATTAATGCCAATACCAGATACTGCCATGCTCACATAGGCAGGGATGACTGAACCGATGCCATATTGATCAGAGAAATCAACGTGTTGATCACCAATCCACATGGCATTGGTTTCCCGTAGTGTTTCAGTGAACGCTGCACGGGTAAAAATAAAGGCGTCACTTTTGTTTTCTGAAATCGCCTCTTGATGACACTTCGCCCACAGTTCTGGATACTGATTATGCACCAAGGCTGCATCCCCTTGATAGAGCACAGCATCGGTTGGTAAATACTCCCCAAAATCAGCCATCCAACCGGCAAACCCACAATCAAGCATTTCAGTTTTTATGATTGATTTCCACCAATCATACGCTTTAGGATGGGTTAAATCAATGATTCCAGCTTTAAACGTTGTCGACTTAACATGATACGGTTTACCGTTTTTTCTCTTAACTAAAAAACCCTGTTCTTTGGCAACACAGTACTGGGGTGACGCCACTTTCAAAAAGGGATTCATGTAGCCTAAAAAGTAGATTCCTCGTTCTTTTAAACGTGCGATAAAACCGCTTAAATCTGTATAACGTACGTCATCAGCGGTCCAGTTCCAATACACTTGTTCACCAAACTTTGTCACCGTTTGACCCGACCAGTCCTGAGCCCAAACCGCTTTAACGTTGATCCCGTTTGCATGGGCATCTTCGAGTTTCTGTTCAATCACTTTAGTGCCCCCCTGAATCGCTAGGATGACACCTTCAGCGGTCCAGTCTGGCAGCGGCCTTTGCAGACCGAGATAGCGATTTAAACGCGCCGCTAAATCGACGAATGTTTTCGCTTTGAAGAAATCAATGCGCTGGGGTATTTCACGAAAATAAAGGATGGTCTTCGTTTCTTTAAAGGTAAACCTTGCGTACGCCTTACTCGTCACATGAACCGCGTAGCACAAACTCGACATAAACGTCGGCTGTGCATAATAACTCGCGTGCTCTTGATAGTTTCCTAAGTGATCGTAATCCACGCCTTTAAACCGCTCGCGCAAAAACTTATGAATGAGTTTTCGTGCCGAGTGATGTTCACTGACCCAAATCGGCACGGTTTTTCCTTTTAAATCGATGGTCGTAAACTGTTCACCACAGCCATAAATATGTTCTTTTGGAGATCCGTTCAAATAAAGCCATAGACGATTATACCCTTCAATCGGTTCAAAAATCAATGCCAAAGACGGTTTCCTTATTACGGTAGCGTATAAGCTTACCTGGGCATCGCTAAAACAATGTTTCCCTTCAATCAGACCGCGATAAAACAAGCGTCTTCGTTCAGTGAACACTTCGCTTGATCGATAACTTCCTCGAGACATGGAATCGCGAACGCTTCCTTTAGCGATGTCAATATACGTATTTTCATCTAAGGAAAAAATCGTCAGTGATTCAATCGAAAAACTAAATTCCGGCATTATCTTTGTTCCAAAGATTATCGTAATCGTAGCCTGTCATCGCTTCACAAAGGCGCATGTCTTCATCGGTAATCGTGTCTTGACGCAAGCCTTTACGCCGGTCAATCTCTTCACGCAAAACAGCAAACCCTCTAACACTTACAGGGTATTTGTAGACAAAGAATAACGCGAATAAAACAAATATTACCGGCAAGACAATAAACATTAAACGAAGCCCCATCACAGTTAAAGGCGCTTGAACATCAAGTTCGCCATTGTAGCCAATGATCGTCAGCAACACCCCAACAAGGCCTAAAGCGATCCCATTGGCGATTTTTCGTGAGAACGTCGCCATGCCTGAATAGGTACCAGCACGGCGTTGCGAGGTAATTAACTCATCGACATCGGCCATATCCGCTAAGATCGCAAACGAGACGACCGTACCGGCTGCCGTACCAAATCCTAAGAGAAAGGATAGAAAGACAATCGGCCAAATTGAAGCCCCTTCATAGGCAAAGAAAAACATCGCCAACGTCGCTACAATTTGAATCGGGAAGCCAATCCAAGCGGGCACTTTCTTCGAGTGTTTTTTAAGCAAGAACTGATATAAGAACATCGCAATTAACTGTGAACTTAAGACACCCGACATCACCAAAATATATTGGCCTTCTTGAAACAAGACATAGGTTAAGAAATACAGCACTAATGCCATAATGAAGTCCACTGAACCTTGACCGAACAAAAAGATACCTAAATAGATTCTGAATGCACGGTTTTTAAAAACCGTTAAACTATGTTTTAAAGCTTTCTTCTCTTTAATGGGATCATCCGCTAAAGGAAGTTCCCATGTGTTTAAGAACGTTAAAAATAAACAAAGGAAGAAAATTAAGCCAAAGACAATCCCCATAATTAAGTATCCGAGGGTGCCACCACCTAAGTTCGTAATAATCATATTCGGGATAAGACCGCCTAAAATCGCTGACAATGCAGAAAAGATCATCCTCACTGCGGTATACTGACCCCGCAAGTGATAATCAGTCACCATATCAGGAAGCAAGGCGTTATACGGTACCATTACAATCGTAAATCCAGTTGAGAATAAGACGAATGTTAATGTGTAAAAAATAAACTGAAACCAATCCGGTCCGGTCAGATTTACCCAGACTAACATAAACGTCGCTGACGCCACAAAACTACCAATCAATAAATAAAAGCGTTTAGCGCCAAATTTAGACCGTGTACGATCGACAATGCGCCCCATTAATGGGTCGGTAATCGCATCCCAAAAACGGCCGATAAATGGGATAAGTCCCGCCATCCAAGGTTCTAAAAAAACAATGTCTGTAAGAAAATAAAGGTACATAATGCTAATAATTAAAAACGCGCCACCACCGTAAATATCTGCAACACCGTAACCAAGTTTAGATCTCAGCTTTTGTTCTTGGGTTTTCATACTTTGTCCTCATCTTTTTTTATTTTAATTATACCGAAATAAAAAGGTTTATTCCATGGTGAAATAAACCTTTTAAATTATTTAGGTACGTTTAATTGTTCTAAAAGTTCACCGACTAAGCGAGGTCGCTTTGCCACCAAAGCGCCTACAGCCTCTAAAGCGATAATCTTATCTTCAACT
>SKFS01000075.1 GCA_007117885.1 Candidatus Izemoplasma sp. | reverse complement strand
ATTTTAATGATTTCATGATCTTTAGGCCCTTGACTAGGATCACTTTTCATGGGCGCAACTAAATAGATTGTAGGATCATTGGTAAGCGTTTTTTGATGAAAGATTTTATCAAAATGGGCGCGTGAAGAGTGCGCATGGAAAACATTGTGATGGGCGAGTTGAGGATAGGTTTTGTTTACGCCTAAATGCAGGGCATAGCCTGAACAAGAGGGACCGTATTTTTTATGATATGCGGCGAGTTTCGCTTCAGGTTCTTTAGTAATGCGTTGGTAAAATGGAATGACTTCCATATTAGAGACAACAATGTCTGTTTCTAAGGTTTTTTTCGAGGTTAGGTGGATACGTTCTATACCATTCACCCCTTTTTCAACGGCGGCGACTTCTGCATTAGTGATAACGTTGATCGGCAGTTCCTTAATCAGTTTCTCTAAGCCCTTAGAAAGGTTAAACATGCCCCCTTCAACATACCAAAGATCGAACTTCCACTGAATGTAAGGCAATAAGTTAAGCACGGCCGGTGCGTCGTAAGGAGAAGAACCAACATACTTTATGAAAAAGTTAAGAATGTCAATCATATAGGGATTCGTGATATGCTTGCGAACGCCTTCATCCATCGTTGAAAACATATCACTATCTTTGATAATTTTGAGAGGGTTATAGTACTTCACAGTATCGAGCTTACGCTCGCTTTGGTTCTCAAAATAGACCTTGTTTGAGAAGGTATAAAGCGTTTCTGCATAGTTTAAAAAGGACTCAAGTTCTTGAATATCGTTTGCGGTTAAAGCCGTTTGACTGAGCATACTTTTCGTGTTTTTGTTTAGGTCAATGACGGTGCCATCTTCAAAGAAGTTACGCCAATGAGGATCAACAGGAACAATCGTGACGTAATCGTTCATGACCTTGTTGTGCATTGTGAATAAACGTTCAAAAAAATGGGGCATGGTTAGAATCGAGGGGCCAAGATCAAAGCGAAAACCATCTTTTTCTAACACATTCAGTTTGCCCCCTAAATGGGCGTTTTTTTCGACTAAAGTGACCTCGTATTCTGGGTGTTTTGCTAAAGAGATGGCAGCACTCATACCACCGAGTCCTGCACCGATAACGGTAACTCGTTTTTTCATGATAGCCTCCTTTTAGTATATAAATGGAATAAACCGATAGCGTTTTGACTTCCATTCCTGATAAGTTTTACCAAGCACTTTTTCCATCGAGGCTTCCTCGATTTTCATGCGTTGGTTTAAGACGTACCCAATAGCTAAAGTCCCGAGGATAAACATACCCCAATTGGCAAAAAATAAAGGCACACTAATGAGCAGTAAGAATAAACCTAAGTATAGTGGATGCCTTAGGATACGATAGGGACCATGACTGATTAATGTTTGATCTTTAGAGACCTCAACATTACGCGTGAAGTAACGACCAAGATAAAGTGTAGATATATACCTCAGTAGAATGCCTAATGTATAGAAAAGGATTCCGACGATTCTAAAAACAGGGGTATCAAGTGAAAGGGTAAACCATCCCAAAAAGGTCGTGATAATCGTTGCAGTGATGGTTGAGATAATAATCGCTAAAATGATTAAGAAACTCTTTTTTTCACTGTAGTCATCGCTTTCATACTTTGAAGGAAAGACGATAAACTCTAGAATCCAAAAGAATGTAATGACATAAAATAAGATGTAAGGAAGTTCTAATTTAAAGAATATCTCCATCAACCTCCACCTCCTAAAATTTATTATATCATTTTAGCTAAGGGATATATAGCCAATGCACGATTTTCTTTAATTCTAAAATCGTGGTTAATAAAGGTGTTTAAATGCTATAATAGACTAAAGGAGGGATTCATTTGAGTAAACCAAAGATTGCCCAAAAAGGACCGTATATGGTCGAGTTAGAAGCCGGAAAAACGTATGCGTGGTGCCAATGCGGTGAATCGAATCATCAACCGTATTGCGACGGGTCACATAAGACGACGGAATTTAAACCCTTAATTTTCCAAGCGGAAGAAAGTAAAAAAGTTTATTTATGTGGCTGTAAACAAACGAAAAACGCACCATATTGTGACGGCACACATCGTTCTGTATAAAAAGGCATTTTCGCCTTTTTATTTTGGTTTCATTTAGGAAAATGATGGTATAATAGCGTTAGATAGCATAAGAGGTGAGAGAATGATTACACGTAGAGAACTATATACTATCGAACATATCCCTGGTCGAGAGATTAGTGAGGTTTTAGGCTATGTTAAAGGTTCGATTGTCCAAACAAAACACATTGGAAAGGATGTTGCTGCTGGGGTTAAGAAGTTAGTCGGCGGTGAGATCCGTGGGTACAGTGAAATGATGAGTGAGGCACGCGCTATTGCCACAGAACGATTACTACAAGATGCGGAGTCTTTGGGGGCCGATGCAGTCATTGGTTTTCGCTTACAAACCTCCTCAGTTCTTGGTGGTGCTGCAGAAATTATTGCTTATGGCACGGCAGTTAAATTTAAAGGTTAGGTGATGACGATGCATAAAATGCAAGATACACCGAGAATTTTAACCATAGTTGGTCTCGTGGTTGAGGGTCTCGCGATTTTAGTTTTCGCGTCCGCAACAGTTATTTTGCGTACGATTGCGAACATCCCTAAAGACGATTTGATTAATGACGGTTGGTCAGATTTAGATGCGCAGATTCTATTGAACTTCACACGCAGTTTTAGTATTGTGACATTAATTATCGGGATTTTGATCTTTGTGATGTTTCTAATCAACCTTGTGCTCTTTACTAAGCTCATTAAGGGCATGTACGATGAAAAACAAGCCAAACACATTTACATGTATCAAGCGATTTGGGGTGGTGTTTGTATTCTTTTCAACACCATTACCGGAGTGCTTTATTTAATTAGTGCTGTTCAAAGCCAATCAAAATACCGGCCAACACGGGCCAGAGAGGGATTATAATGGATATACTTATTGATTTATTGCCGATTTTGATACCTTTTGTACTGATTGAGTTAGCTGTAAGGATTTATTGCATACTCGATCTTCATAAACCAGAACGCGAAGTGCTTTTAGTAAATAAAACGGTATGGACTGTTTTAATTGCTTTAGTAACGTTCGCATGGGTGGTGTACTTGCTCGGCGGTAAGAAAACATGATTATTCTCGAAGTAAAAAATCTCAATAAGTTTTACGGTGAGTTTCAAGCTTTAGAGAATGTGAATTTGACGGTTAAAAAGAATGAAGTTTATGGTTTTATCGGCCGAAATGGGGCCGGTAAAACCACAACCATCAATAGTATCTTGTCGTTGATTGACTATCAATCGGGCGAGGTATTTTTTGATGGAGAGAAGGTATCAAAACGCTCGATGCACGATAAACGAGACATTGGCTATGTTCCAGATGTGCCGAGTTTTCCAAGGTATTTAACAGCACGCGATTTCTTAGGATTTGTTTATGACACGTATCAATTGCCTAAAGAAGATAAAGATCAGGCAATCAAGACAATTTTAGGACGTGTTCAGCTTGAGGATAACACTAAGAAGATATCAGGATACTCTAGAGGAATGAAACAACGTTTAGCCATCGCTCAAGCACTGATTCATAAACCAAAGCTCTTATTAATGGATGAACCGACGAGTGCACTCGATCCGATGGGGCGAAAGGATATTTTAGATATCATTCGCGAGCTTAAAAAAGAGTTGACTATTTTATACTCAACACATATTTTAGAAGACGCACAAAAAGTCTGTGATACGATTGGTTTAATTGAAGGGGGTAAAATGGTTTTTGAGAAACCGCTAAAAACGATCATAAGTGATCGAGAACAAGCGTATTATATGCGGACAGTTGAACCCCTCGAGCAAGTTTTGAGAACCATTAAAGATTCACAGTTAGTCACCGATGAGCACATTTATAACGGGGGCATTGTTTACACGTTAAAAGATGCTGGTAAGACGCTTGATTTCCAACGCTTTT
Organism: Candidatus Izemoplasma sp.; assembly: GCA_007117885.1. Lineage (GTDB taxonomy): Bacteria > Bacillota_I > Bacilli_A > Izemoplasmatales > Izemoplasmataceae > CSBR16-104. The sequence continues at coordinate 15,035 of SKFS01000075.1, read as the reverse complement.
TAAATCAGCACAATATCGCTATTACCTATTTACAACCGTATGAAAAATCACTCGAGGATGTTTTTGTGGAGGTGCTTCATGAAAACCGTCATTAATTATGATCTCTTGTATTTTAAAAAGACATCAAAGTTTATCGTTTTTGGTGTTTTAGGTATTTTTTTAGCGGGTTTTAGTGCTCTAACTGCGAAGTATTTTAATGTTATTATTGAGTATTCATTAGGGCAAGAAGGTATTGACATTGTTTTACCTGAACCCACGGTGTTAGAGAGTTATACTCAGTTCTTCAGTAATTTCACTCAAATCTACTTGTTTGTAATCTTGTTTATTGCGGTGACCTTCTTTATTCAAGATAAGACGCGAGGGCATTACCCGTTAATTTTTACTAAGCCGATTTTAAGAAGCCATTATATTTTATCAAAAAGTCTCGTGATTTCTTTGACACTCATTGTCAGCTACATTGTCTCGGCATTGTTTTTTGGTTATTATAGCTTTGTCTTATTTAATGAGTTCGATGTAGGCTTATATATGATTGCGTCGTTGGCTTTTCTCGTTTTCTGTTTAGTGATGATCCATGCAGGACTGTTTTTTTCGGTTATTTTTAGAAGTTTTCTAGGGGCGATTCTTTTGCCGATTATTCTCTTTGTTTTATTTGGCTTGATGGGACCGCTTGATGGGGGCATATTTAAGTACTTTCCTTATCAGCTTATGCGTTATCCACTCGTCTTAATGGCAGGTGAAGTTGAAACGGTAACGGTTTTATTAACAACGATCATCGGCTTTCTGATTACGCTCGCTCTATTGTTAGGAAGTATTAAACTTTTTCAATCGAAGTCCTTACTATAAAAAAAGCTCAAAAAATGAGCTTTTTTTATAGGTTTTTAAAGAATAGTTCTGCAGTTTTAAAGTTTGAGGCTAAGGGGATTTGATATACATCGCTTAAGCGAAATAAGGCTGAAACATCAGGTTCGTGAGGTTGTGCTGTGAGTGGATCTCGGAAAAAGATAATCATATCTATTTCTCCTTTTGCCACTTGAGCCCCAATTTCTTGGTCGCCTCCTAGAGGTCCCGATTTATAACAGTGAACGGGTAGATCGGTCGAACGGGTCACAATCGTGCCGGTTGTTCCCGTCGCGAAAAGTTCGTGTTTTGCTAAAATATGTCGATATTTCATACAAAAATGCACCATATCGTCTTTCTTTTTATCGTGTGCAATGAGAGCTATTTTCATTCGTATCACCTCTTGGGTACATTATAGCGCATTTTTTATTTTTTGACGTATAATAATTGGTGAGGTGAGACAAATGTATACAAGAAACTACACGATTGAATCCTTTATGTGTCATCAAAATGGCATATTAAAACCCTCTTATTTGTTTCATATGCTCAGTGATATTATGGGACGAAATGCAGCGAGCTATGGCGCAAGCTTTGAGTACCACTTAGAACGCAACTTAGTCTGGGTACTCGTTAACTATGAAGTGAGTGTGAATCGTCTACCTAAGGTTGATGAGACAGTCAGTGTAGGAACACTACCGTACTCGTTTAAAAAGATGTATGGGTATCGTATCTATGAGATTAAGGATGCTCAAGGCAACACATTGGTTGAAGGAAAAGGGAAGTTTGTTTTATTGGATTATCAAGCAAAGCGCTTAATACTTCCGGATCAATCTTTGCTAGACCTTTTTGTTGATGCGCATAAAACCCCTATGGCACTGCCTTTTAAAAAACAGCGTTCTCTTCAGGGAGCGGAGCATGTTGGCACGAAAAAAACAATCGTTAATCCTAGTTATATCGACGTTAATGGTCATATGAACAACGCTGTTTACGTTGCCTTAGCCTACGATTTTTCGCCTAAAGATTTTTTTGAGTTAACGGCGTTAAAAGAGATATTTGTGAGCTATAAAAAAGAAGCGTTTGTCAACGATGACCTGACGCTTCACTATTATGATAAGGGCGATGTTAAGCAAGTACAAATTGTTTCAAATGACGTTTTATTATCAGAAATTACACTTCAGTTTAAGCGCTAAAATAGGCATCGAGTAAACGATTGACTTTAGCGATATTAATGAACCGAGATTCACGTAAGATTTCTTTTCCTTCAGCATAGATTAATACAGTTGGTACAGAGAATATAACGTGTTTCCCACGAAATTCATCGATGTCATCAATAAAAATTTGATACTGTTTAAATTGATCAAGATGATGAAGGTTCTTTTCGAGATGAGGGACTATCATCGCACAAGTAGAACAAGTCTTAGTTTTTGCGATAATCATTACAAACGGTTGATTTAATACCGCTTCACTTTCTGCAAAACTTGAAAGAATTTTCATAGCATCACACTCCGCAATAAGTATAGTCATTGAGACAATAATTGTCAAATCATTTGACTTTACGTTATTTTGGATGATAGTATTAGCAAACAAACCCTTTTTAGTGCATAATATAGGTAGGAGGTATATATGGAACTATTTATTGAGAATATGTCTTGTGGACACTGCAAGATGACCATTGAGAAAGCATTAACTGACGCTGGGGTCTCCTCTTTTACGATTGATCTTCAAAATAAGACAGTATTTATTCAGTCAAAAGAGTTGACTAAAGAAGCGATCATCGAAATTATCGAGGCGAAAGGCTATCACGTAAAATAAGCGGAAATCCGCTTATTTTTTAGCGATGAAACATTGCTAAAATAAGGTTGATTTATAAAGGGTGCTTTGATATAATATAGTAGCGCAAAATAGACATCGATTACCGGAGGGGTAGCGAAGTGGTTAAACGCGGCAGACTGTAAATCTGCTCCTTAGGGTTCGGCGGTTCAAATCCGTCCCCCTCCACCAATCTAGGGGTGTGGTGTCAATGGTAGCACAGCGGTCTCCAAAACCGTTAGTACGGGTTCGAATCCTGTCACCCCTGCCATATAACCTACAAAAGAAGCTTTTTGAGCTTCTTTTTTTAATGAAAACAAGATTATTTAAGCTTCGTGAAAACGCTTTAATTTTATGCCTTGATATGGTATTATATATGCGATGTTTTATATTGGAGGTTCGTATGATTACACTAGATGGGAATAGCTTAACCCTTGAGAAATTTATCCGGGTTGTGCATCAGTTAGAACACGTAGAAATCGCGAGAGAAAGTGTTGAACGTGTCAATCACTCAAGACAGATTGTCAATGACATTGTTAGCCATAAAAAGTGTGTGTATGGCGTCAACACTGGATTCGGTAAGCTTTGTGATGAGAATATATCCTGTGATGACCTCAATCGTTTACAAGTGAATCTCTTACGTTCACACGCGTGTGGTGTTGGCGGTGTTTTTAGTCAAGCTATCGTTCGAGGGATGATGCTGCTTAGAATTAACGCATTGCTTAAAGGGTACAGCGGTATCCGTTTCGCAACTGTGGAAAAGTTAACTGAACTGCTTAATAAAAATATCGTTCCTGTGGTGTATGAACAAGGTTCACTTGGTGCAAGTGGAGATCTTGTGCCACTGGCACATATGGCTTTACCACTCATTGGTGAAGGAGAAGTGTTTTATAATAATCAACGCATGTCCACAAACGACGCGTTTAAGATAGCTGACATCGAAGCGCTTGATGATCTCTGGGCAAAAGAGGGCTTAGCCTTGATTAATGGCACACAGGCGATGACCAGTGTTGCGGCGATTGCATTAGATGAAGCCTATACACTAATTAATAGCGCTACCTTGACTAGCGCTTTAACGATTGAAGCATTGGCAGGCATCATTGATGCCTTTGATGAGCGAGTTCATCGTCTTCGCAATCAAACCGGCCAAATAGTGATTGCAAAAGCACTCCGCACATTGCTTAAGGAAAGTAAAAACGTGACCCATCAAGGAGAAGTTCGAGTGCAAGATGCTTACTCAATTCGGTGTATTCCCCAAGTGCATGGGGCGAGTCTAGATACTTTTGTCTACGTTCGTGAAATTATTGAACGTGAAATGAATGCGGTGACGGATAATCCTCTTGTGTTTGAAAATGAAGAAGCGATTAGTGCGGGCAATTTTCACGGCCAACCCATTGCCTTAGCGATGGATTATTTAGCGATTGCTGTGAGTGAGCTTGCGAACATTGCTGAAAGGCGTATTGAAAGATTAGTTAATCCCGCTTTAAATGGCGATTTACCAGCGTTTTTAGTTAAAAAGCGTGGGCTGAATTCTGGTTTTATGATTGTTCAGTATGCCGCTGCCTCTTTAGTCAGTGAAAACAAGATTTTATGCCATCCTGCTAGTGTAGACTCTATTCCATCAAGTGCTAATCAGGAAGACCATGTTTCAATGGGAACGATTGCTGCACGTAAAGCACTTAAAGTTGTCGAGCATACACGACAGGTTCTTGGCTTAGAACTGTTTTGTGCGACACAAGCGATCGATTTTAAAAATCCGAAAAAGTTGTCGCCACAATTATATAAACTTTACCTCAGTGTTCGCCAAGAGATTCCTTTTATCGAAGAAGATACAGTGATGCAGCCGTATATGGAAGCTGCAGCCCGTTGGATTAAAGAAAAAAGACTTATCGAGGAGGCCGGCTATGAACAGGGCGATTAATATCGGCAACGTTTTTGAGCAATACCCAGACTATCCATCGTTTGTTGAAGGTGTTCGAAGAGCGCCTAAAAGACAGTTTACTCTTACAGAAGAAGAAACGGTTTTAGCGCTTAAGAATGCTCTTCGCTATGTGCCTCAAGCATGGCATGAAAAGCTAGAAAAAGAGTTTTTAGATGAACTATTAAGCTTTGGTAGGATTTATGGGTATCGTTTCCGACCTCAAGGCAATATCACCGCAAAACCGATTGAAGCGTATCACGGAGAAACGCTTCATGGGAAAGCGTTTCAAGTGATGATTGACAATAACTTAGATTTTGATATTGCATTATATCCTTATGAGCTGGTCACGTATGGAGAAACCGGACAAGTATTTCAAAACTGGATGCAATATCACTTAGTTAAATACTACCTACAAAGATTAAAGTCCGATGAGACTTTAGTCATTATGTCAGGGCATCCTTTGGGAGTTTTTAAGTCCTTTGAGCATGCGCCAAGAGTGATGTTAACCAATGGACTAATGATTGGAATGTATGATTCATTAAACCACTTTAACCGTGCTGCAAGTCTAGGTGTTGCGAACTATGGTCAAATGACTGCGGGTGGGTGGATGTATATCGGACCTCAAGGGATTGTCCACGGCACTTACTCGACCTTGCTTAACGCAGGTCGCAGTAAACTCGGTATTCCTAACGACCAAAACTTAGCAGGAAAACTCTTTGTATCAAGTGGTTTAGGGGGAATGAGTGGAGCTCAAGGTAAAGCCACAAAGATTGCTGGTGGTGTTGGACTTATCGCAGAGGTCGACGGATCACGCATTAAAACACGATTTGAACAAGGCTGGGTCGATGTTGTTTATGATCAGCCAGAAGCTGCTTTTAAGGCAGCCTTAACCGCAAAAAACACATCCAAAGCGATGAGCATCGCGTTTCATGGAAATATCGTTGATTTGCTTGAATATGCGGTTTCCCACGATATTCACATCGAGCTACTAAGCGATCAAACAAGTTGTCACAATGTTTACGATGGCGGTTACACTCCTCAAGGACTACGCTTTGAAGAGCGAACCGAGATGTTAAAACATCATCCCGATCGGTTTACCCAGTATGTGAACGAGGGTTTAAAAAAACATTATCAAGTTATCGCTAAACTGATTGATAAGGGAACCTATTTCTTTGACTATGGCAATAGTTTTATGAAAGCTATTTATGATGCTGGGGTTACCGCGATTTGTCGAAACAAGGAAAATGATTTAGATGGCTTTATATGGCCGAGTTACGTTGAAGATATTATGGGACCAGTGCTGTTTGATTACGGCTATGGACCATTTAGATGGGTTTGCCTTTCCGGCAAAGAGGCTGATTTACGTAAGACCGATCAAGCGGCGATGGATGTAATTAATCCGCAGCGTCGTTTTCAAGATTTAGACAATTATAAATGGATTCAAGACGCTGAGAAAAATCAATTAGTTGTCGGTACAAAAGCCCGTATTTTATATCAAGATGCTTGGGGTCGAAGAGATATTGCTTTACGGTTTAATCAAATGGTAAGAGAAGGTGAGATTGGACCGATTATGTTAGGGCGCGACCACCACGATACCGGTGGCACTGATTCTCCGTTTAGAGAAACCGCAAACATAAAAGATGGTTCGAATGTAATGAGCGAAATGGCCACCCATATTTTTGCCGGAAATGCGGCCAGAGGTATGAGCTTAGTCGCTTTGCATAACGGTGGCGGTGTGGGAATCTCTAAATCATTAAATGGTGGCTATGGTCTTCTATTAGACGGGCGTGAGGAAACCGATGCCATTATCGAAAAGGCCATGCTTTTTGATGTAATGGGTGGGGTTTCACGGCGCGCTTGGGCGCAAAACCCCAATGCAATTGAAGCGTCAAAAGAATTTAATGAACGCCGTGATGGAACCATCACACTACCGCAATCATCCGATGAAAATCGGTTAAAAACTTTGGTAAAAAAATACTATCAAAAGGGAGGATACTAATATGCCAAAAATAGTGCAATGTGTACCAAACTTTTCTGAAGGAAGAGACTTACAGAAAGTCGAGAAAATTGTCGCACCACTGAAACAACAAAAAGGGTTTAAGCTGGTCAGTTATGAACCCGACAAGGATTACAACCGAACAGTAGTTACCTTGCTGGGAGAGCCGGAAGCTATGCTAGAACCATTGCTTGAGTTTATCGCGGTTGCCATCAAAGAAATCGATATGCGTGATCAAAAAGGAGAACATCCTAGAATGGGTGCAGTCGATGTCTTACCCTTTATTCCCATCGCCGAAATAACGATGGAAGAATGTGTGAATATCGCTCATCAAATTAGTAAAGAGATTGCTGAAAAGTTGGCTTTACCCGTGTTTACCTACGCTGAAGCAGCTCAAGTCAATGCACGTAAAAAACTACCGAATATCCGCAAAGGGGAGTTCGAAGGCATGGCTGAGAAGATTAAAGATACTACCTGGCATCCCGATTATGGAAAACCAGAAATCCATCCAACTGCGGGAGTGATTGGCGTGGGGGCAAGGTTACCTTTAATCGCTTATAATATCGATCTTGACACAGAGGATATTGAGGTCGCTAAAGCGATCGCTAAAGCAATCCGAGGATCGAGCGGGGGCTTTAAACATGTTCAGGCAGGCCCGGTCTATTTAGATGAGCGAAACCATGTTCAAGTGACAATGAATATTTTGAATTACAAGCAAAACCCAATTTATCGTGTATTAGAAACAGTGATCATGGAAGCAAAACGTTATGGAGTCAATGTGCCAAGCTCAGAAATCGTTGGGTTAGTGCCTAGTGATACCATTGTACGGTCGCTAAAATATTACTATGCGCTCGACAATCTCGGTGAAATCAACTCATTGACAACGGAGGCTATTGTCGAAGGCGCTGTTAAATATTTGCGGTTCCGCGATTTCAATAAGTATAAAATCATCGAAGCGAATCTAGATTGAAATGAAAGCGAGTTTAATCATTTATAATATCGGCACACTGTTAAATCCAATGACGTCAATCAAGCCTTTAAAAGGGCGAGAGATGAATGAAGTTGAAACCTTACATAACGCTTTTATTGCCATACATGAAAACAAAATTATCGCTTATGGAAACGGGGATTACAGTGAATACAATGGTCCGAAAACACAGTTATTTGATGCTTTAGGAAGACTCGTGACACCGGGATTAATCGACTCACACACACATGTTGTTCATGCTGGAAGCCGCGAATACGAGTTTGAACAAAAAATGAAAGGTGTTCCTTATCTTGATATTTTAAAAGCTGGGGGCGGTATTTTAAGCACTGTAAAAGCAACGCGTGAAGCCAACTACGATAAGCTTTATGCCCAAGCAAAGAAGAGTTTAATCCGAATGATGCAAAACGGCGTGACAACTGTAGAAGGCAAGAGTGGCTATGGATTAGACCATGAAACTGAATTAAAACAACTTCGTGTTCAAAAAATATTAAACGCTGACTTACCGTTGGAGATTGTGCCTACATACATGGGCGCTCACGCTTTACCACTCGAGTTTAAAAGCAATAGAACCGCGTATCTCGACCAAGTCATAGCATTAATGCCAACGATTAAGCAAGAAGATTTAGCGGTATTTGTAGACGTATTTTGTGAAGATGGTGCCTTCAATGTTGAGGAGTCATTAAGAATCCTAACTGCCGCAAAAGAGCTCGGGTTTAAACTAAAGATTCACGCCGATGAAATCTATGCACTCGGAGGCGTACCATTGGCCGTCGATTTAGGTGCGACTAGTGCTGATCATTTAATGGCCATCGATGAAACAGGGATAAAAGCGCTGGCAAACAGCGATACCATCGCTACATTACTACCCAACACATCATTTTACTTGAACAGTGAGTATGCACCTGCAAGACGACTGCTAGATAATTCCATAGCGATTGCTTTAGCAAGTGACTATAACCCTGGAAGTAGCCCCAGTGAGAATTTTCTCTTTACGCTTAACTTAGCAGCCATTCACATAAAACTATCGCCCAATGAGATTCTTAACGCCGCAACGATCAATGCTGCCTTTGCCTTGGATAAAGCAGAGGAAGTGGGTCGTATTGAGAAAGGAAAAAAAGCCAATATTGTAATTTATGATGCACCGAATTGGCCCTATGTTTTATATCACTACGCAACCAACCATGTTGTCGATGTGTTTATCGAAGGTAAACACGTTATAAAAAATACGCTTTATAGAGAGGAGAATTAACATGAAACTTGCCGATTTAACATTACGTGAGTTTATCCGAGAAGTCGATTCTGCAGCACCAGCCCCTGGTGGAGGAAGCGTCTCTGCACTTGCTTCAGCTTTAGGCGCTGGCTTGCTTAGAATGGTCGGTCATTTGACGATTCCTAAAAAGAAGTTCACTAAACTCGAGGAGATACTTCAAGCCCAGTTTATCCAAAATCATGAAACACTGAAATTACTGGAAAATCGCTTAGTAGAGCTTATTGATAAAGATACTGAAGCCTTCAATGAAATTATGCAAGCGTTTAAAATGCCTAAAGAAACCAATGAAGATCAAGAAAAACGAAATCGTGCGATTGAGAGCGCAACACTCAAAGCCATCGAAGTACCAGAAAACATTGCCGATGTTGCCTTAGAAGCATTGACCATGGTTGAGTTTGTCGCTGAACACGGCAACAAGAATGCTTTAAGTGATGTCGGGGTAAGTGCCTTGACGCTCTATGCTGGGTTAGAAGGGGCTTGCCTCAATATGAAGATTAATCTATCTGGACTGAGTGATGAAGCCACAAAAACCTATTATCAAAACAAGATTGACAGCTTAATAAAACAAGCAGAAACTCTTAAATCTTCTGTATTAGCGAAGATTCACCAAGCGCTTTAAAATGGCAAAACATGCGTATGTAACCTTTGTAATGCGTAATGATAGCTTTATTCCTGGGGCTTTAGTTCTTGCTTATGCATTAAGATGTCAAGAGACGCATGCAGACTTAATCTGCATGATCACTAAAGAGGTGACGGAAGAAGGGAAAAAGAGCTTAGAAGTCCTCTATGACAAAGTCATTATAATCGATGCCGTTTATGTCCCTCACAATGCACGACATCAACGTCAGGATCGGCCGTTTTTATTTACACGATTTCAAGCATTACGGCTTGGTAAAGACGGGGACTTAAATCAAGCCTATGAAAAAATCATTCTTTTAGATGCCGATGTTTTACCGCTTAAATACTATGATACTATATTTGAACTCGATGCACCTGCAGGAGTTATCAATGAAAAAAAGGAATATTGCATGACGTATCATAATGGCGTGTATGTCGTGCCTGATTCTGTCGAGGATGATGGCACATGGATTTGGCATGAGCATTATCAAAACTACCCACTCGGTGCAAAACTACCTCAATCCATCACCGATCGTGTGATTGATGATTATGATAATATGGGCGTCAATGCGGCCCTTTATCTCTTTGAACCTTCCATGGCACTATTAAACTCTATTTTCGAGGATACTGAATGTCCGCAAATGAAAAAACACATCGCGAACTTTCCTTGGCCTGAAATGCAGTATATCACTTATAAAATGAGTGGGAAATGGCTTAATTTAGACCTTAGATTTACTAGTTTCAATGGCTATCCTAAGATTGATGTGCTTTGGGGAATCCATTATGCGGGCCTAAAACCATGGCAGAAGAATCACCGCTCGATAAAGCATTTTGCGAAAAATGAAGACTATCGTTTATGGTACGCAGTCTACCAAACGATGATGCATCAAAATCCCCAACTGCATGAAAACCCAAGATTACAGCGCTTGCATGGTTGGATTGACCAAATGACTGAAGCGTCTAATTATCAATTTAAGCGAAGAGATTTAGACAACGTAAAACACTTGTTTTGAAGCTAGCCAGTGGCTAGCTTTTTTGTAATTACCTTGACAAGCAGAGTAATCTTTGATAGGCTTAACACAGATATTACTATATCTAATAGAGTAGTTAAGGACAGTTGACATGAAGAAAGAACGATTAGGAGAACTCATTGCCAACACCATCAGTCATGGCGTGGGCGTTATCTTGGGTATTAGTGCGTTAGTTTTACTGACCATTCATGCGCATGAAACACGAGAGTATATTGGCAGTATTGTCTTTGGAGTTTCACTTATTCTCCTCTATACAGCAAGCACGCTCTATCACGCTTTTCCCCATTCGATGAAACGTGTGATGGCCGTGTTTAAACGAATGGACCACTCAGCGATTTATTTGCTGATTGCCGGGACCTACACGCCGTTTATTTTAGTTCTAACCCCTACGACCAAGGGTTATGTGTTACTACTAATCTTGTGGATAACCGCAGTCATTGGCATTACAATGAAATCGATTTGGGTCAATCGGTATATGCCAGTTCATCTCATCATTTATGTCTTAATGGGATGGAGTGTATTGACGATTTGGCCAGATGTTAGAGCATTTATTCCAGCACAATCCTTTCCTTTTTTGCTATTAGGGGGGATTAGTTACACTGCGGGCGTCATCTTTTATATTAGTCGTTTTTTATACGCACATTTTGTTTGGCATATTTTTGTCTTAATGGGATCATTATTTCACATCGTTTCGGTGTACTATATATTATAAAAAGGAGAATAGTTTATGGAAAAAATTGCATTTGTCATTGACAGCACAGTTTATTTACCAGAAAACGTTATTAAAGAAAATGATATTAAAGTTGTCAGCTTAAATGTTATTGATGGAGACAAAACACTCAAAGAGGTTGAAGTCGATAATGACTTCGTGTTTAAGCGTCAAAATGAGAACGCACGCCTCACAACATCGCAACCGTCCCCTGCAGAGTTTCTTGAAACGTACCAACAATGCTTTAAGGAAGGATACACTAAAGTATTAGCTTTAGTATTAAGTAAAGCGATTAGTGGTACTTATCAAAGTGCCATACTTGCGAAGAGTATGCTTGATAATCCTGAAGATGTTCACGTTTTAGACACCGAAATGGCTGCCTATGGGAATGAGTTAATCGCTTTGGAAGTCATTGCCTTGCTGCGCAAAGAAAAACCATTAAAAGAGATTATTAAAAAAGCAGAGAATATTATTGCGAACACGCATCTTTATTTTACGGTGGAGAACTTGTTTTCACTTCAAAAAGGTGGACGCTTATCAAAGGTTCAAGCAGTGATCGGCACCGTTTTAAAAGTAAAACCTGTTATTAAAATGATAGAAGGAAAACTTAAATTAACCCATAAGGAAAGAACCTTTAAGAAACTTTATCCATACTTCATTGAAGAAGTAAAGAACGATCCTAATATGAGCGAGAAAAAGACACTTCATGTAAGGCTAATTGAGCGAAAATCACTCGATAACTTAGAAGAGCTTAAGACGTTATTAGAAGCAACATTTAATAAGGTCGTTATCACAACTACAGGGTATATTGGTCCGGTCTTCTCGATTCACGTGGGGGATAAAGGCTTTGGTTTAGCATGGTATTTTGAATAGGCGAGAAAATCGCCTATTTTTTTTTGAAAAAAAGTGCAAATAATTTCTTGAAAACGGTGATAACGTGTCAACTAGTTGTATTAAAAATGGAGGATAGGTATGAAAAAGATAATATTTAGCTTAATTGCTATGCTTTTTGTGACGACATTAGTCGCATGTAGTGATTCAGAAGAAATCCCTGAACCAAAACAAAATACGCATCTTCAAGAAGATGCAGTGGACGAAACACCAACCGAGAGTTCAACTAATCATCAAGAAATAGAGTCTTCAAACGAGGTTGAAGATGAAAACAATGATGAAGATGAAAGCAACTTAGAAGATTCAGCTAATGAAGAACCTGAACGTGGACCGAGTGCAACGGTATCGCTCATCGATCCTAATACGAATGATATCGTACTTGAGTTTAGCGACCCCATGATGATTTACTTGTTCCGCAACATACAAGTGCCTGTCGGCGGGAGCGTTAATTGTACGATTCGCGTGAATTATGATGGAGGGATCTTGTTTCCGTGGGAGTAGTAATGTCCGTCATTCCAGGAACTGACACATCGTATACATCAAATGTGAACATCACTATTGCTGAAGAAACGCTGACATTCACTGGACTAAGTCAAGGAGCGATCTTTTTTAGATTACAACTTTACGTAGACGGCCAGTTGATACTGACGAGCAATGACATTGATGTGATTATTGATTAATGAAAAACCCTGGAGTTCGAGAGAACTCCAGGGTTTTTTAGTAGTCTAAGTGTCGATCTTTATCGTTACTCGTTTCGCTAAATCGTGTTCGTGAGCCTTCAATGTTTTGTCTAAAGACATCGTTTTCAAGAAGATAATTATTTATGAGTATTCTTTGATAGACTTCACCAATCAGGGGCCTTTTATCAATTGTTTCACCGGAGCCATCTCTAAAAATAAACATATCCCTTTCGACTTCATAGTAATAATCATCGGTTATAAAACTCGTACTCGATAAGATAACCCGGTTTTTAATTCCATTAAAGGCATCTTGTCCGATGATCTGTTGGTAGTCCAAGTTCAAGTTAAACATGTTAGAAAATGTCGGGAGTAAATCGATGGTGGAGAAAGTTTGTGAGAACACTTGAGGTTCGATACCCTGATGATAAATTAGCAGGGGCACTTTGTGGATATCTAGAGGACTCTCGCCACCTTTTTTATGGTCATAATCCCAGATGACTTCTTGACTTAAACCGTATGCGTAATGATCGCCGAAGATTGCAATGACAGTATCATCTAACAACCCTTGTTCTTCGAGCGTATCGAGAAGGTAACCAACAGCGAGATCAAACTCCCATTGAGAAGCATGATAGTATTTTAGACTTTCATCAATGTCTTCGCGTCCTGTAGCTTCTAAAATCGCTTCGATCGTTGGATAATGTTTACGGGCAAAATCATGCCTTTCAGCCTCATAAGGAAGATGGCCTGTAACGGTTAAGAAATAACCGAAAAATCGTTCTTCTTCTAAAAGATAAGGTAAACCGTTTTCAAACATTTCTAAATCGCTGTGCCAATAATGTCCACGTGCTTCACGTTCCTCTGCGGGTGGGGTAATTAAGTTTAGAGCTTCAGGTCCAAAATACCGTTCATACCCTAGCGCATTTGGATGGAAGGTTTCTCGAGGATAGAAGTGATCGCTAAAGTTATGGAAAGCATAGGCGGTATAATCCCGATGGTTAAATAACCTAGGAAATGTATTGGGGAAATAGTTATCCACATAGCGTTCCATACTCAGTTGAACGTTTTTGTTTGGATAGAAACCAGTTTGAACCATAAATTCTGTATCGGCAGTATTTCGGTAATAAAGTGGTGCGTAAAAATTATCAAAATACCAGGACTCTTGCATTAATCGATAGAGGTTTGGACTCAAGTCTGGATCGATTGCATACGGCTCTAATGCTTCAGCCATAATTAGGATAAAGTTTTTATCTTTAAAGATGCCCGACATCTCATTTTCGATAAAACCAGGATTATTTTCATAGAAGTAATCAAGATTAATCGGGGTTTCATTATCGCGTCTAAACGCGCTTTGTAAATCAAGCCGTGCATAGGATAACAAGCCAAACTTCCGCATCGCTGCATGGGGAATGAGCGGTTCTCTATACAAGTCATAATCCGAAAAATCATAATGGTAATCCTCGTTGACTTTGGCACTAATTGTTTGCGATGTTAAAAATAAACTAAAGGTTGCTATTAAAGCATAGGCAATCACTTGTAAACTACTTTGATAGCGGATATTAAAGAGGTTATTATTGTGTTTTTTCTCATAAACTAAAAACGTAATTAAGGCGAGTATTGGTAGAAAGTAAAAGAGATGCCCAAAAGTTAAGCTTTGAGGTAAACGATAGAAAAAAGTTAAACCTGTAGCAATCTCACTCGTAATTCTAAGCGAGAAGAAGTTATTAGAAATAATATAATAGATGTCTTGTGAAAAGTATAATCCAATTAATAATAACATAAAGACAATGTATAAACGGCGTGCATACTTACGACCAAACAACTTAAGAAAAGCAATGACAAAAAGGCCATAGGTCACCGTAAACAAAATATTCCGTAAAATGTCGAGTGTCCATAAATGGCTTACTTTAAATTCGAAGTAGAGCAAACGTGTTTTAAAAGTGAACTCTAAAAAGAGAACCATTAAAACAAAGAAAGCAAGCAGTATTAGAGGTGAACGATATTTTTCCATTCAAACGCCCTCCTTTTCATCATGTAGTATCCAATTATACCATATTAACACAAACTTAACAATTCTTCTCACCGACATTATCTTGAGAAAACGCGGTTTTTACTTGACAATTAATGCGCTATTGCATACAATGTTTATAGTCTTTAAAAGATGACAAATTTGGCGGCTGTGGCGAAGTGGTTAACGCTCCGGATTGTGGCTCCGGCATTCGTGGGTTCGATTCCCATCAGTCGCCCCAAATTTGGGCTATGGCCAAGTGGTTAAGGCATCGGACTTT
>SKFS01000028.1 GCA_007117885.1 Candidatus Izemoplasma sp. | reverse complement strand
GCGTTTGGTTTAGCCCGCTTCATCAACTCATCGGTAATAACATAATCTGGCATAAATGCCGCTAAACGCTCTTCTTTTTCATCCATCTGAGTGACCCAGTAAAAACTATCTCCGTAAATAACATCACACTCAGAAACCTTGTTTGTGTCCTCTGTTATCTCGTACGACCCACCCGTCTCCTTACAAATTTCGTCTGCGAGTGTTAACCATTCTTTTTGCATATGGTATTTCTTCGGTCCTATTTGCTTAAACTTCATGCCGTATTTCGTGCATGTAAGCAATAAAGAACGACACACATCTGTGGCATCCCCCATAAATGCTAAAGTAATATCTTGAAGTGATTTACCGGCGGGCATATGTTCTTTAATGGTATAGAGGTCCGCTAACATTTGTGTCGGATGGTAGCGTGTATCTAATCCGTTAATAACGGGAACAGTCGAATGTTTAATCAGCTCATCGATAATTTCTGGAGAATTGGTTCGAGCCATAATTATATCCGCCATTCTTGATAACACACGCGCCGTATCTTCGATAGACTCTTTCGCTCCTAAATGAATATCTCTTGGGCTTAAAAACTGTGCGTGACCCCCTAATAATGTTGCGGCGGCCTCAAAAGAAACACGTGTTCTTGTCGAGCCAGCTTCAAAAATCATTGCGAGCGTTTTGTTTTTAAATAATTGAGGGACCGCATTTTCTCGTCTCGCTTGTTTTAACATGTCCATCAACTCAAACATTTGATCGGTTTCTTCTTTAGAAAAATCTTTCATAGAAACCATGTGTTTTAATGCTTTTTTGTTTAAATCCGTTGCACTTGAACTAGGGTACTTCATACTTCTTCCTCCTCATTTATTATAATTGTTCCTTGGTTACCTTTAATCGCCTCAAGCGCTTTTTCTAAGTTGCCAATCACCGCTCTTCGCGCTTGTTTTCTTGTGACAAACTGCAACGCGGCTTCCACTTTAGGAAGCATACTTCCCTTAGCGAAATGCCCTTCTTGAATATGCTTTCTTAAACGCGTTGCCGTGATGGTTTTCAAATCAACCTGCGCTGCAGTATTAAAATGCAAAGAAACATAATCAACGGCTGTTAAAATACATAACATATCCGCATCCACAAGCTCAGCGAGTTTACTTGAAGCAAAGTCTTTATCGATGACAGCAGCTACACCGCGATACTTCCCTGCTTCATTAACGACAGGAATCCCTCCGCCACCACAACTAATCACAATATGTCCAGATTCAATGCTGTCTTGAATGACTTTCTTTTCAACAATATCGATAGGCTTAGGACTCGCAACCACTCGGCGATAACCGCGACCACTGTCTTCAATATAGGTAAAGCCTTTTTGCTTGCTTAGCACTTCCGCTTCTTCTTTAGAAACAAACGCACCGATTGGTTTCGTAGGATGATCGAAAGCTTGATCTTTTAAATCAACCTCAACTTGTGTGATTAGAGCAATCACATTGCGATCACTCTTTCTTTCATTCAGTTCATTTTTTAACGCGTTTTGTAAATGGTAACCAATGTAACCTTGACTCATCGCACCACATTCAGGAAAAGGCATATTCACTTGCTCCATAGCAAGATTAATCATCCCTACTTGGGGCCCATTGCCATGAGCAATAATGATTTCATGGCCTTCATCAATAATATCAACAATGGCCTTTGCAGTTTTTTTAACGAGTGCTAATTGTTCTTGTGGACTATTGCCTAAAGCATTGCCACCTAGCGCGATAACGATTCTCATAATGACACCTCACATTTTTAATTCGAGTTCATTATAGCACGCTTAAAATAAGCTTGTACTCAATCATTTAAATGATATTGTTGGTGATGAAAAATAGCCTATCATTTAAAGCAAATTGTTGTTTTATTTCACTTTACTCCCCGCTTTTACCCCTTTTGCATGCTATAATTATTATGAATGGTGGTGATGTGATGAAAAGCTTTCCTGACGAGTTGGTTGATTTATGGTATATTGCTTGCCCTTACTGCCACTCTGAGCTTCTTAATAAAAATGGTAAGTATAAAGGGCGCCAACGTTTTTTATGTTTAGACTGTAACAAAACCTTTACTTCTTATTCAAAATCCTTATTGAACGCATCCAAAATAAACCCCAACCTTTGGCACGATGTATTGCGCTTAATCATCAATGGCTCTCCGCTCAAATCAATTGAAGATAAAGTGGGTATATCCTACGTATCCTTGAGTAAAATACGGTTAAGAATGTTTGAAATCTTTTATAACTACAACCAGTTCAGCCGACTTTTACTCAACGTAAAAAACCAAAAAACCAAAGCCTGTATCTATGTTTTAAAACTTAGCAGTTCCCGCTATGTTTTAACCATTAAAGATCAAGACAACAAGTTTAATAGCAAATATTTCAATACACTTGATTTTGAGGACATTAAAGAGTTGGTTCAGTCGACACCATCTGTACTAATGTATGAATCGACCATCGACGACTTAGAAGTGATCAAATACCATGATAGTCTGCAACGGTTTTTAGTTAACTGCCGGGGTATAAAAGAGAAATATTTAAATTTATACATTACTTTTCATGCTTTACGCTATCAAACCTCGATTACCGAAACCCTCGATTATTTAAAATCCCACATCTCAATTTGCATGCGCCCGTGCACATAAAAAAACGACTTAAGATTTTTCTCTTAAGTCGTTTCTTTTATTCATCATAAAGTGATTCAAGCGGGGTTGCTTTGTTGACCTTTCTTGTCAAATAACTAACAATAATAATGGCAACTAAGTTTAAAGCTGCTGGCACTAACGTAAAGAACTCCCACGGTTCAGGAACCACTGTGCGCTGCATAATTGCACCGATTAAGTTTACTAAAAACCCGACACTCATTCCAGCTAAAACACCATATGAGTTTACCCACTTTGATTTTAAAGCTAAAATAAACGGGAAAAACAAAATACCAAATAGTAACGTAAACGCGAAAACCGTTGAATCATAAAGATTATCACTAATAAACGCAATCACAACCGATAAAACACCGACAAAAATAATGCTTAACCGCGTCATTAAAACCATCCGTTTATCGTTTGTTTCATTTTTTATCGGCCGATAAATATCGTTTGAAATAATGACTGCCGTCGCAAAAAGTGATGTCGAAGAACTCGATAAGACCGCCGCCACTAAACTTCCCGCAAAGATTCCTAAAGCCACCGGACCAAATAACTCCTGAGCCATCAACAATACAACCAACTCACTATCATCCACAAGACGACCCGCAAAGGTATTGGCTACTAAGCCTTGATCAATCATCGTTATTCCAATCAGAGCTAATAGAATCGGCACAAACCCAACGGTCCAATACATCACACCCGCAGTAATCATGCCGCTTTGCGCCGTCTTCTCGTCTTTAGCAACAAACGCTCTTTGAGCCACATCTGGCGAAGGCACATTACCTAAAGCCATGCCGACCCACATCGCAATGTAGGCTAACCAGGAAACTTGATTGGTTTGATTCGGAATGAAACTCCAATAGCCATCTGGCGTACTCTTTTGAATCATTTCAAAGCCTCCGACAAAGCGAACACCAAAAAAGAGCAACATACCTAAACCGATTAAAATAATAACCATTTGTATAGTATCCGTCCAAACAACCGCTAAAATCCCCCCTAAAAACGTATAGGTAATCACAATCACCGTTGCCACTAAAAAAGCGAGTGTCACAGGAACATCAAATAACACATTAGCGATTTTACCAATCGCTAAAAGTTGAACTGCCGTCCAAATCAAGTAGGTTGGTACCATAAAGGCACTTGCAGCATAGGAAACATTTTTGGAGAAACGTTTCTTGTAAAGTTCACCAATCGAGCGGAGTTTTAGTCTTCTTAATGTCTTAACAAAAAATAAACCAACTAATATTAACGCAAGGCCCGCCGCAAAAGGGTCTTCAATAACACCAATCACGCCATCGTGGTACGCTGATCCACTCGAACCCAGGACAGTTCCTGCCCCCCAAAAGGTTGCGAACAGTGTGCCCACAATTAAAAAGTATCCGGAGTTTCGGTTACCAACCAACTGTCCTTCACTGTCTTTTGTCTTTTTGCTTGCAAAGATCCCAACGATAATCATCCCGAGTAAAAAAGCGATAACGATTATCATCGGTACACTATTTTCCAAATAAAACACCTCCGTAAACATAGGATTTACAAAGGTATTATAGCATCTAACTAACTCTAGATTAAGAAGAGTTCATTCTCATTTAAAGTATCTTGTTGGTATTCTAATTAAATAACTAATTTCAGTCCACAACAACCCTTTTAAAACTTAGTCTAGTACGGCCAATAAACCCTGTAAAATGACTTAAGACCTGTCCCTATACTGTTTTGCGGTGGATTAAACGCTCGAATCGGTAAATAAAATACGGCGGAAAGAAAAGCACATAGATCATTAAGATTAAGACGATCCTTGTCGTGAGTGCAATCCGTTGGTCAAACCACCAGGCGTAAAGAAATACACCCAAAGAAACCACCATCGTTAAATACTTCAACCCATTGCGCTTTGGCTTCATCATTAATGAAATGAGCGGCACAACGAAAAAAAGCCAGGTTGCTTCAGCCCATAATCCATGACTTAAGCCCAAATAGAGATAGCCGATTATCGCGAAGATTGGCAATGAGTTGCGGATGCGTTCCTTGACACGCCCAAAGGATAAAAAAAGCGCGTAAAACATCGATAAAAAGACACCGATAGCATACACCACTTCACGGTGCATAAACAAAACAAATGACGCACTCATAAATAAAGCGATAATTAAGGCACGGATAAACCAGCGTTTCATAAATTGACTCCTCATTTTTAGATAGCATTGGTTTTATTATAGTCCTATTTTTTCAAAATAGCAATGGCCTTGCTTATCGTATAAACCTCAAAAAAGACCGCTATTCCGATTAAGGAAATAGCGGTCTTTACTAAAGCTAATTAATCACTGACTGTAAACGAAGCTTCATAGTCTGAGAGGTTTGCCATGCTCACCAATCGAGCTTTTTCTGCTTCACTTGAAACGGTAATTGTTAAATCGTCAAGATCATAGAAAACATAGATACCGACAGTCATTAACGTATCCGGTAAGTTAATCGTTTGGATACTACTTTGTGCAAACGCCCAATGGCCGATCGATACGAGTTCTGAATCTTCACTAAACTGAACATCGATTAGATTTCGTGCCATTCGGAAAGCATACGCTGCAATATGTTTTGTCGAATCCACTATTTCTATTGTTGCATTAGGATGGTTCAGTGGATAAGCAATAAGGGTTTCAAAATCAGCTGTATACAAGACCCCATCCACGCTTTTGTAACTCACTGAATCAATCGTAATGCTCGTCAGGCCAGTATTGCCTAAGAATGCTTGCTGACCAATTGTGATAACACTATTTGGTAACTCGATGAGTGATAGCTGAGACATCCAGGCAAAAGCATACTCACCAATCGTTGTTAGTTCACTCTCCGCCGCAAAGGTAATCGAGGTAAGCTGCGAGTTCATAAAGGCATACTCACCAATCGTTTGTAAGCGACTCGGCAATTCGATGGTTTGAATAGCTGATGCATCAAAGGCATTGTTGCCGATTTCAACTAAATCACTATTAGCGCCAAAGGTAACCGTTTCTAATGCTTGGGTATTACTAAAGGCATACTCACGTATTTCTCGAAT
>SKFS01000159.1 GCA_007117885.1 Candidatus Izemoplasma sp. | reverse complement strand
TTCAAAGGAGGATGACCATGGAACTGATATTTGAAGAAGTGATGCTTCATATTGTGAAAGACATTGACGCCTATTATCAATTGTTTAATCGACCAAAAGGTTATACAGAGCGGGAGTCTAGAGCTTACCAGTTGGCTGAAACTGAGATTTATGAAAGAATCAACGATCAACTGTCGCTTTTGTTTAGCAGTCATGTCCCAAAACCTTACGGTATGGTGCGCAGAAGTTACACTACGAGTTTTGAAGACTACGAAGAGGCACTGTGCTTCCTTGAGTATGTTGTAAAATACTCAAATGTCTTCTCGCGCTTTGAGATCGAGGAATCGTTTGACATCGAAACGGGTGCGGATGAATACGCTGCGTCGGTGCTCACACTAAGATTAAACACCCATGCTGTTTCCCCAAAAGACCTGCTTATTCAGTAAACCGGCTTGTTTATCTTCCAAAATCTACCCTGATTATGAAATACTTGATTTTGGTTTGGGTTTTAAACGCGAAACAATCTGTTCATGTTGAATACAGTTACCCTTCGTGTGAACGAATGTCAACCGTATCAAAAAGTTTGATCTTTTTGTAATTATTTTTAATAACAAGGGTGTGAATATCGAGCGGATGGACACGATGACGTTCTTTGAAGAACTTATATTGGTTTGGGTTAAATTTGTTATTTTTAGCGAGCGCCTTTTTCACTCTTTGCTCTAGCTTAGGGTTGACCGCTCGATTCTCTAAGTCTTCATACGAATAGAACTTCCCTTTAAAACCAATCGTCCCATAGCCGTAGCCGTGAAGCTTACAATATTCTTTTAAGACTTGGTATTTTTCCATATTCAAATAATAACTCATGTTTGACAGGGCTTTAATCTCACAAACAATGATATGACCCGCTTGCGTATGTATGACAAAGTCGGGATAATACTTTCTTTGTCGGTTATTTTTTTCAAATGGAATACAAAGCGCTTGAGTTTTAAGATTTCTGATGGCTTGGTTTTGATCTAAGTACTCTAAAAATAGTTTTTCATCGTTGGATTCGTAAGCGACCGTTTGATTGATTGAAGCAAGAAAAACTTCACCGACGTTATTATGAGTGATTTGTGTTACCGCTTTTTCTGTCTTGAATGTTGTTTCAAAATAGTCATCGGTGAAGACCTGTAACGTCTCTTGAATATTAAAAAGGCGATCAATATGAGGATTATTAAAAAAGCGTTGATCTAAATGCTCACTCGACTGCTTGATGTAATCTATGGCATTTGGCGTGAGTTGATACCGAGCTTTTGAATAAACTGAGACGGCAGTCACATAATCAGGTTCTAAAGCGGTTAAGGTTTCTTTCAAAGCCGTGAACTTAAGTCCTTTATACAAGCCATAGTAAGGAGAATCCTCATAGCGTTGGGCGTTAAGACTGTTTGGGTTACCGGTAAGAATGTTAAAAATGGTCCTTGGATATGGATAAATGTCGCCCGCTTTGGCAGACATATAAATCAGTTCTAATGTTTTTAATAAATCAAAATGAAATTGTTTCACAACGCACCTCATTTTAAATAGCTTTCATCCGATTAATATTTTCAAGTTTACTCATATTCATTCAAACGCACATTGATACAAAGTTCCGTTTCAAACCTTCATCAAATGGGTTCGCAGTGAGAAACGTTACGCGATGATTTCTACGAATCTACTACGTCCTCCGTTCAAATACCAACGGCTCATCATAAAAAACATCGGGTTGTACTTGCGTTGGATACTGTCTTTGAAACGCATGCAATATCGTTTTGAGATCCTCACCTTGAAGGAAAGGTTCTACGTTTTTATAAAGACTTTCAGGCACACCGTAATAGGCTTCCGCCAGACTGCCGGTGATCGCACCTAATGTATCCGCATCGCCGCCGAGACTGACAGCATTACGAATCGCATCTTCAAAATCGGTTGATTCTAAAAAGGCCAAAATGGCTTGAGGTACCGTATAGCGGGCTTCTTCCGTGAAGCGATAGAACGGACGAATACGTTCTAAGTTAGTGTATAAATTGTAGTAGGGTTGCATGACTTGCCGCAGTTCGTATTTAGAAAAACCACGTCTTAGATAATATATTGCTACCGCAACAGCTTCAGCTGCTTTTAAGCCCTCAGGATGATTGTGCGTCACCACCGTCACCGCGTGAACGGCTTTTTTTACGTCTTCTAAGGTATCGTAGGCTATACCACATGCTGAGATCCGCATCGGTGCTCCGTTACCGTAGCTAAAGTAAGGCTGAGGATCTGGGCTTTTCAACCACGCTTTAAAACGGCTCCCATACCCTGCGGGATACGCACGACCAATTTCAAGTAAATAGCGGTGGGCGAGTGCTTCAAGTTTTAAGAAGTCGTTTTGCGCTTCTAAAACCGCCTTAGCCACAGCTAAGGTCATATAAGTATCGTCGGTGACGAAATGATCGCGCTGCGTTATCAGTTCAAAATCTTTGGTTTTAGTCCCTTTAAACTCATGGATCGAACCGATGATATCTCCTAATATAGCTCCAATCATACCAAATCTCCCTCGATGTTAAAGAGATTTTCTATGTGCTTTTTATATTCTGGATATTGTAATGCTCCTAGAGCAAAGTCATCTAACTGATCTTGAAGCTGTTCGAGAAAGTCGGGTTGAAGGTAGCCTTGAATGTCTTGACGCATGTGTTCACATAAACGTTCTTCGACTACAGTATACGTAACATTGCCACTCAGTCTCATCTGCGGTGAACTGATATCAAAACTTTCAATGTAGGCGTTCATATTCATTTTTGCATCACGATAACTCAGGCGTTTATCGTAGCGTAGTTTGATGTAAAGAAACGTTGAAAGATTGATGGGCTGTCCGTAAATATTTTCTCTAAAATAGCGGTATAAAGAGAGTTTGAGAACCGATAACCCGATCATTTTGCGGATGTGTTCGGGCAGGAATGTTTCAATCCCGTGAGGAACATACACATCAGCGAAGAGTATGGTGCGGGTTTCTTTATTGAAATGAGGAAGTTTATGTACTGTTGCCATGCGAGAAAGTGGGACCTTGAAGGCATGATGAATTTCCCACAAGATCATAGAAGAGTAATTAAAGTCTAAATCACCATAAAAATAGGTTTCTTCTTCTTGAATGATGTGTGCGAGTTTTTTATACAGTTTGTTCGCTCGTGTTACGGCGACGATATCCTCGTAAGGCGGATCAAAATCAACGATTGTACTGTCGCTGTAACGCACGTTTGACTGATAGACATAAAGTCCCTTATCGACTAACAAGATGCCGTCTTTTGGCACCCGGTGGGCGTTAAAATGTTGTTTATAGGCTTTTTTAGCGTAATGCATCAAGCCTTTCGATGTGATGATAATTTTAGCCATGTATCCTCCTTTAACGAGACTGAGTATAATGTGTTTTCAACACAGTCTCACACTCATCATGATACAGAGGTTAAAGGAAGATTAAGTCAACTCAGCGTTGACCTTTACTCATACTTTCTTAAAGTATCGTTGGTGTATTGATATAACGTTTGATCGAGTTGGTCTAAATCGTAGAGTCCTTTTTTGAGATGAAATTCCACAATCAGATCAAAATGCGATGAGGCGCTAAAGGTATACCCAGCACTGCGCATGAGTTCCTGGGCTTCGTCAACGGTCAGTTGCATCGCAATCACTAACAGCATACACGTTTTTCTCGACGGTACCGATTTCCCGGTGATGATTTTATGATAATGCGCCTTAGAAATATGCGCGGCTTGGTACATTTTTACTTCATGCAGGTTTTTTACTAAGATAATACGCCGGAGTGTTTCGTGAAAGACCGCTTGTGGTTTTTTGGGGAAAGTTAGTTCTTTGATACCCTCGTCATAATGCTTTTGAACGTATGATGTAACGTCATCTAGATAAGCTTTAGCCACCCGAACGGATGCGGCATCATGAACTATTAACGTGACGTCTAAATTGAATCGCTCAAGATACGTTTCAATGGTGTGTTTGGCAACTTCAAAAGCCAATTTTTTTGGAAAATTTTTGCCACCCGAAGATATCAAAGGAAAGCCAATCGATTTCAATGCGTTTTTAGACGCTAATGTTAAACAATTTAAGTATGACTCTTTGAGTAAGCGAATGTTACTTACCGGTTCATTTTCTCTGTAGCGTGGACCGACAACATAGATTTTAAACGGCGTGGGTGAACCATCGATATTGCGCAATAACGCTGCTTGTGTTAAAGCGATAGGACCCTTTGTGTTTGCGTACTCATGAAGTGAAAAAAAGTCTATAAAATACAGACTTTCTTCAACATATTTAGCCTCATATGTGGATTCAACGACCACATCAAAGGACTCTTGATGAATGTTTCCTTGGATAATTTTTAGTGGCATATATCACCTAATGGTTGGTTAGAGTGTGAGAGAATATGCGCTAGTTATGTTTCCCAATGCTTCCAAACAAGATGAACTAAGCTTTTATAAGGTTCTATCTTAAACTTCTTTGAAATCTAAGAACATTTACTATAATCCAATAAAATCAAATGTGCCAATAGAGTGTTTCTGAACAGTGCAGTGATTAGTACTTCATTTCAACTAAAAAATAATCTTTAAATCCACTAATTTTTCGCATTGAATACAAATTCTAATGCTAGTGCTAAACAGAAACCACATTCACTTTATTTACCATTAAGATTACAGTATTAAATGAAATCTTTGCTAGAGGTTCTCAATTTTACTTTTGAATTTTTGCGCTGATTTTGATATTTGTCTTACCAGTTCAATGCCTTCTGTAGCTATTTCTTTAATCGTGTCGTCATCAAAATTATTAGCTGCTAAAGCGTGTATCAGCTGATTGCGTTTCAAAGACCATAACTTAATTAAGTCTAGTATTTCCAATGTTAAACAGTGGCTCAATGATGATGTTTTTAGTTGATGATATCGTTTAACTTCAGACATCTTTCTTGAAAGACTCATTAGATTCGGTTTAAATCTATTTGCACTGATTAAAATAGACTTTAATCGATCCTCGATTAATGCATATTCGATAAATATGGCTTCCAAATAAAATTCGTTTTTCAAGGCTTTGTTCAGTCTTGAAAACAATATTTTGTAATTTTCATACTTTTCTTTGTTACTGTTCATAAGCATGGACATAAACTCCCTGTTGAAAATAAGAATACAATCAGAAAAGTGTTTTCAACAATTTAGCTTTAATCTAATGTGGGCTTAAAGAATCCGGAAAACCTATAATTATCCAGTCTTCATTAAATCGTAATGAATTACCAAGCACATCTACACGACGGAGTGAGTTTCTAACAAATGCATGCGCGCCGATAGTTATCACACTGTTGGGAATCGTCACACTCGTGAGTTGGTTCAAGACAAATGCCTTGTCACCTATATGTGTCACACTGTTAGGGATGGTTACACTTGTGAGTTGGTTCAGGGCAAACGCCTCGTCACCTATATGTGTCACACTGTCAGGAAGCGTCACGCGTGTGAGTTGGTTTTCGGCAAATGCCCGGTCACCTATATGTGTCACACTGTCAGGAATCGCAATACTTGTGATTAGGTTAAACGCAAATGCCCTGTAACCTATACTTGTGACATTATTACCGATGGTAACACTCGTGAGTTGATTTCTGGAAAATGCATATTTATCTTGTCATCATCCTTATTTATTGATTTCGAATTATCTAAAAAACTATTTGGTAATATGTTTTATTAAAAATCTACCACCAGCTGTAGGTATAGAAAATATTTTTATTCAATAAAAT
>SKFS01000110.1 GCA_007117885.1 Candidatus Izemoplasma sp. | reverse complement strand
TGACTGATGTCTGTCTTTATCCGTGTTTCGATAAGCCCTTTTAACCAAGCAAACATTTTCTCATATTGCACATCTCTAATCGTAATAAACTGCTTATGCTGTTCAAAATCTTTCGTGTTCTCATCGAGAACTTCGGAAGACAATAGAAAGGGAAAAATAACAGGTTTTTGACTATTCTCGATGCGATTGTAGTGTTGAAATACCGATTGAGAGTCATCATAAGACATTCCGTTAGACAGGAGAATGATCCAAGGTCGATGAAACAAGACGTTTTCGCTTTCGAGTTGCGCCATCCGGTGTTGAATCGCTTGCAGCGTAAACGCAAGGGTTTTGCCTAATAATGGAAACTTGTTTTCTGGCAATGTGACTTCGGTCACATTGCTGTTAAAATCAACGAGAACCTGTGGGTTGAAGTCGTTAAAGACGATGACTGATACTTCAACATCATCGTGACGCATAGTCGCTAAAAACTGGTTTAAACTGGATTGCAGTTGTGCTTGGTTTGTCCCTTGCATACTGGCACTGTTATCGATGATTAGACTAATGATGAGTTTATGGGCATTCATTGACTTCCCCCTGTATCAAAGTATTCGCGTAAACGATCGATGGTCAGTCTTTGGCTTTCGATGCGGGCAAGAACATTAAAGAATGTGTCTTTACGATCGTCTGTCAATAAAACACGATAAAAGTCTTTAGCGCTCACAGAGCTCTTACGACTTGTCAGCGACTGGTAATCTGCAGGATGGATGGTTTTAACAATTTCAAGAAATTTATTGGTGTAGACCTCACTAGAGTTATAGATTAAAACAATCATCATCATTAGGTAAAGCGTGGTTTCAATTTCGTGGGTTCTCAATGTAATTAACGATTCGTTTAAGTAGCGTTTTAACTCTGAGTTACTAATATAGCTATCCTGATGATTCGTGAGTTTTTGGTAATAAACAAGCATTAGAGAACTTGCTTCATGAATGGGTGTAAGCGTCTGGTGTTTGGTTAAATATAAATCGATAACTTTTCGTTCATCATCAACGTCATGGCCGTTTTCTAGCACGCGTTTAATAAACTGAAATTCTTCATAGTTATCGTGGGCATTAGGGGCTAAGTTTTCTTGTAAGATGACCGTAAACATCTCGATGCGATTCGAAGGATTGATAAAGCTATTTTCATAAGAATTTAGCTCTAAATAGTTTTTAATCATTTGCAGTGAATCGCTATCACTTGGTGTGGTGTCAATCATACGGTGGATTTTTTTATAATCGTCTTCTTCCACGGTACGAATTAATGCAAGAGTACTTTTTAGCGCATCATTGCTGAGTTGCTGTTGGATTAATCGTTCAAACTGATCGGCGCTTAGTTTTTCCTTGAAGCGTTCATTAATGAGCCAATCCCAGTCGTTTTTTGATAGTAGATCGACTAGATCGTCGACATTAATATAGTCACCTTTATACAGCGCATTAACCACTGTTTCTCGTTCTGATTGAGAAAATGTCGCCACTTTATGGAGAAACTCATGGGTGTCCATCGCCGTTAAACTAAATTTCGAGGTTGAAATTTCTTCTAAAAGTTTCGCTAAATGTTCTGGCGACTTGTACTCGTCATTTAATAGTTTGTCTTCTAAGTGCTGATTCACGTTCGTGATCACTTGACTTTCTAAATCAGAAAGGAGTATTTCGTCTTTAGCCGGGTTTGTGTTTTCAAGCGCGCTTAAGTCTGTCGCCCATTCCTCACCGCTTAGGTGATTGAACAAGGAGCGATTGAAGCTCTCTTTTAAATCATTGATATAGTTATGGATATGCGTGAGTTGCATTGCTAGTTTCTTTTCACTTTCCTGTAAAGGTTCTAAAGCGGTATTGAGTGCCGGCGTTTGCGATGTGAAATATTCCTCTAGTGAGGCTGTCAAGCCTTGATAGTGTTGATAGAGAGCCGTGACATTGTCTTTTTTTTCAGCGGTTGATTTTAAATATTTGTCAGTGTTATCTTCAATCTCTTTTATTCTTTGGTGTGCGTTTAAAAAGGAATCGATATTATAGACGTATTTAGCTTGGGTGATTTCCCGTAAAACACCGATGCCTGCAATCAGTAAAATCAAGGCAAAATACCATGTGAAATAAATGTATACGCGAAAATCTATGAATAGAAAGTAAAGTACGATGAAGAAGCTTATGCCGGTGATCAAAAGGTAGTATCCAACAATTTTTCGATTGCTTTTCGGATAAAACAAGGTGTATTTGCGTAAAAAGTTCTGAAAATGGATTTTTTTGCGTGTATATAGACGTATGGTGCTTAAATATTGGACAGCGGTCGGCAGTAAGACTAGTCCTAAAAACAGATATATTGCATACTCAAATACCATTAAATCAACCATACTTAGCACCTCTTCTCGCCACTAAGCTTAATGCTGCGAACCCAAGGGCTAACCCAAAAATAACAATATTATCGATGATGAAACCACGGTATGGATTAGCGAAATCAACCGTATACTCATTCGTGTAATCATTAAAGCCCACAACACGAATCACATTGGTCCCGTGTTGACGAATAACTAGTGGTTGATCAACTGGTTGTTCGACACCGTTTAAAAACCATGTTTGGATTCGTTCATCAGCATCGATCGATATTAACGTGCCCCGTTCTTGATTAGCAGGAATGTTTATGTTCGATGCTACGGTAAACTCGGCGCTTTCTTGGAAGCTTGCGTCGGTGTCGTTCACTAGACGAATGACATAATTACCAAAGGTCGTAAACTCAACACGATGCATTGGGTTCGTGTTGAAACTTATAGCATAGATGAGTGTCTCTTCAGCTGTGATGTCGAGCACTTCAATACGCGTATCCGGATGCACTTCAGCAAACTCGATTGAACCGGTGCGACGCAAGGTTTCTGCTAAATCCTCACCGGGTAATAATCGATAGGGCAAAATTGTAAAACGGACTTGTTTTGTGTATTGCCCTTCACCAAAAATCGTGACCTCATAATGACCGATTTGTTTAAAGGTTGCGGTGTATTCATAATGACTTAGGTGTTCGTTTATGATTTTATCAAGCACAGGACTCATCCCTTGCTTGATAAACAATGTTTGAAAGCCATTCCTGGTACTTTCATCTAAAGGAATAAAGTTGACCTTAATTTTTGTAGTGTCTACTTGAGGAATCCGTTCATCATCGCTTTCAAAAATAAACTGTTTATAATCAACAAAGAATCCTTCATCATAAATGAAGTTGTGATCTTCTGGTAGACTGATCGTGGTCTTTAGTTTTTTTACATAGCCATTTATTCCTGTGATTTCAAGAGTATAATGACCGATAAAATCGTAGTTAATCTGCTGCGCATTTGCTGTTAAATCTAAAGGTTCACCATTAAGTTTAAGGCTGGCGATGTTTCCAAAGATATTCAGCGTGGTTCTAGCGTTATAAAGGCTTTCTAAATGCACTAAAGCACCCTCGTTATCAAGGATTTCAGGTTCGATCACAAAACTGTGCTTATAGTTTTGATTCAATCCTTGAATGACCAGTTCATAATAGCCGATGGCGTCTAACACAATCGGACATTCATGGTTCGCATTGACAGCACATTCAAAGCGTTCACCATTGATATAAATCTCCCCACCAAAAATCGTGGTGTCGAGTTTTTTTAAGATTGAGTGATTGTCTTGCAAATCGCCAAGGTTGGGTACCACATTAAAACTAAACTGTTGATGGTAATCATTGCGACCAAAAACATCAAATACATACGTTCCGATTTGCTGGATTTCAATCGTATCGTCGACAGAAATCGCTGTGCCATTTAATTTTATCGACGTCGAATCGGTAAAGTACCCGCTGACGCTTATTGTTTCAAAATGGTCGATGACTAGGTGATTATTCAGTACGCCCTCACGGCCAATAAATTGGGGGTGAATGGTAAACTCAAAGGTTTTTTCGTAGCCGTTTTCACCGTGAATAATCAATTGATGGTGACCCACTTCCTTAACTTCATCACCCAGAGCAAAAGGGCTTCCATTCAAAGTAAACGTACCCCCGCTAATGTTGGGGACAACACCTTGATAATACTCACCGTGGTCGATAAGACCGGTAATCTCTGGGTCTAACCTAAAACTAAACACTTTTTGATAGTTGTGACCGTCAATCACAACATCGTATATCCCCGGTTGATTGAGGGTATGATCGCGTTCAACAGGTTCACCATTGACTTTGACATCGCCAGCGGTAATGTTTAAAGTGACCTGTCCTACAATGACTTGTTCGTCTAGCTGAGGGTTATAATTGGGTAAAATCGTAAAACGAACGGTTTCTTGATACTCGCCGTTTTTGTCATAAAACGTCAAGATGTTCTCACCGATGACACCGACATCTTTTAATGATTCAAGCTCTACACCATTAAGTTTTATCGTCGTATAGTTTGTGGTGATATCCACGTAAGTATGATAAGAATGATTGTTTGATACCCCTTCGATATACCCTTTGATTGTAAAAACAAGTTCGCCAGAATAATCGCCGACACCCGTGTACTCGAAACGGTAGGCACCCGCTTTGTTATACGTCACGGTCTCATTGAAGGTAGTGAATACTTCCCCATTTAAAGTAAAAGTCCCGTCTTCACCGGATTGGCCTTCTATACGCAAACTCACTGTCCCATTGACTTCGCTGTTTGCATTGACACCATGGAAAATCGGATGAACGGTAAAATCGATGATGTTCTCGTAATCATCATCGCTTTGAATAATCAACCGGTGATGCCCGATTTCATCAATGGGTTCTCCAGAGTTATACGTGCGACCATTCAGTGTAATGTCCCCGCCACTAATTGCTGGGGTAACACGTCCATAATAGATTCCTTGATGAACGATGTCTTCAATAATCGGATGGAGGATGAAGTTAAAAACGCGGCGGAAGTTATTGCCAAAAATAATCACTTCTTGATTACCTGGTGTAGTCAAAACATAGTCATTAGGCACTGTCAAACCATTTACGGTCACTTCTCCAGCGCTAATATCTAAACTCACTTCCCCTTCTAAAGAAGCATTGTTGAGTGCTTCATTGAAGGTAGGCTCAATGCGAAAACTATAGGTGTAACGCAGTTGATTGTTGATGTCGTAAAAACGCAGTGCATTGTCTCCTGCGACACCGACTTGGCTATAGTCTGTAATGATGTCTCCATTGAGTGTTACGGTGGCATAGTTTGTCGTAAAACTCAAATAGGTAGTGTGATTTTCACCAAAGTTAATGCCTTCAAGATAGCTCAATATTGAAAACCTGTATTGGCCTCCATAAGCACCCGGTCCAGTATATTCAAACGTGTAAGTTCCTGCCTTATCATAAACATCGTCTCGATAAAATCGAGTAAAATCCTCATCATTTAGTTTAAACGTAAACCCCTCTGCGACACCGCCCATAACTTGAAGAACTCGCGGTTCATCAAGCACTTCTTCGTTTTCAATGCCTTCGAAGTTTGGGTGGATTGTAAACTGGATGACGCGTTCATATCCCGCTCTTCCTTGAATAATTAAGGTATGATTGCCAACGGCACTTATCGTCTCATTAGAATGATACTCTGAACCATTCAAGGTGATCGTTCCACCACTAATTTGTGGTCGGATTTGGCGAAAATAAACGGCTTGATGCTCAACACCTTCAATTACCGGCAACAACATAAAACTGAACTGTTTCTGGTAATTATTACCTGAGATGATGACGGTGTGTTGGCCGGGTTGCTTAAGTTCGAAATCACGTGCAACTAGATCTCCGTTTAAGAGTACTTCTCCTGCCGATATGTCAAACTTAACCGTGCCCTCCAAAGTTGACTGCTCTAAATCTAAGTTGTACGTCGGTTCAAGCCAAAAATTATACGCGCTCCACAGTACATTATCAACAGTGTAAAAATGAAGTGAGTTTGATCCAGCAACCCCCACTTCACTAAAGTCGGTAACTTCAGTACCGTTGAGGGTGACTCTTGCAGAGTTCGTTGTAAAACTAAGATACTCTGTGTGAGTTGGGTCATAATTAATCCCTTCAACAGTAGGCTGGATAAAAAACTCAAAGTTCATATTGTAGCCCCCATGACCACTAAACACAAAGTTATGCGTCCCTGCTTTGTCAAAGACGTGAGTTTGATTTAAGTACTCATAATCTTCATCGTTTAGTTTAAAACTGAAATCTTCGCCAATCGTTGCAACAATCTCAAGTTCTAAAACACCTTCAATAATTTCATTATTTGTAACCCCAATAAAATTAGGATGAATGGTAAAGTTTATCTGATGTGATTGCCCATCACGAATGATTACAAGATCGTAGTTTCCAATCTCATGTACCACAAGAAACGGGTCAATTTCTTCGCCTCTTAAATATAGGACCGCATCTTCAATCGAAATGACCACTGGTCCATAGTAATTACTTTGATGATCTTCTTCGGTTAACACTGAGGGATCATACGGATCGACGCCGTTGGCGTTAGCTTTAGTATTCACAATGCTCAAAGAAAAAACCACACTAAAAAACAATGTGAGTAGCACTGTTATAAAGATGAATTTTAAAGCCTTCATGTATTCAACCCCTAGATTATGTAAATATATTAAATAGTAAAATCGGCCAGATTAATAGCGTTCCAAAATTAATGATAATAACATGCAGCATTGTTGGATTGTGACTCGCTAAAACACTGATATGATAGATGATATAGATAATAAGTACCGTTGTGGCAAGCCATTTTGACATAAGCAGCGGTTCAAAACGATGCCGCGCTTTTTGGTACTCAACGATTTGTGACTCGATTTTTTTATTGGCTGCTTCATAAGATGTGGTTAATGCTTGTAGTTTCTCTTGTACTTTTTTCTGTTCTTCGTCTTCTGTTTTTATCGCTAAACGCTTTTCTTTTTTTTCTTCTAAAAGGGCGCGTTCTTGCTTGCGTTTTTCTTCGAGTTCGATACGTTTTTGTTCGTTACGTATGTTTTCTTGGCGTTTCTTCTCTAGTTCTTCTTCACGACGGCGAATTTCTTCTTTTCTCTCGAAAACCGCTTGTTCAAGTCGGGCGACCTTTTCTTTCAGTGGCTCATCGCCAAACGCTTTAGCGTTCTTGAAACTACGCGTCGTTAAAACATCATTGAACTGAGCGAGTTTTACCTCGCTATCGACCTCAAACTCAACGAAGAGTTTTAACCACCATATATAGCCGTTTCTAGCATCGATGTATAGTGCGCTATCGAGATCTTTTTTGGCATCTTCAAACACACGGTTTTCTATGTCAACAAGGATTTTTTTAAGCAAACTATCCAAGTAGTCATCTTTAGAAAACGTATGTAAAGGGTGGTTTAGTTCTTCTAAGCGTCCCTCTTGGATTGTGGAGGCGGGCTGATCGTGGATTTTTGCTTGCCGTTCTTTTTCATAGTTTTCATAAATTAAATCGTGAATAACGGTATAAACACGTTTTTTTAAGTCAGTGAAATCGAGTTGGGTGTGCGAATAGCCATCAATCCAGGGAACGCCATCAAAAAAGTCTTTGAAGTATGATGTAGGGATGCTCTCATCAATTTTAAACTGAAGTCTTGGTTTTTCATTGAGTCGAGCGATTTTCATCTCTTTTTTGACATCGTCAGAAAACATGGCACTTGAACTGTGTATTACTAAAAATATCTTACAATCAATAATCGCTTGTTCGATATTCGTCCAATAGTTTTGACTGTCACCGGGACGTAAGTTTCTAGAGGCAATCCAACATTTGTTGCCATCGGCTTCAAGTTCCGCGACAACACGGTTGGCCATCTCTTGATCTGTAGAGCGATAGCAAATAAAGACATCTCTAGGAATGGCGTCATAGTTTTCTTCTATCTCTTTTCGGTTCTCAAACCATTCTAAGTATTCTTCTTTATAATCGACATTAACAAGTACGGAAACTTTCTTAAGATAGCCTAGAACTAATGATTGGTCGCGCAAGCGACTATACTTAAAAATATGTTTAACAATTTCTTCAACTTCTTCTTCAGTGGTGGCTTCGGGTTTAGCTTTATAAAAGCGACTGATATAGCTATGTTGATTCAAAAAGTCTTCGGCATAGGCGAAGTAGTATTTCGCGCGATAGTCATTCGGAATGATTTGCAAAATTTGGCTGGCATAACGACTAATATTTTGCACGGCATTGGACTCAATGGCCGATGAAAGACGAAGCCACTGATTCGCGAGTTCTTTCGAGCGATCAATCTCGACATCTTTAAGTGTATTGGCGTTTGCCACAACGACTTTTGAACCACAGTAGGAGCATTTAACGACGGATGCGAGTGCATCGATATCGATGAGGGGACTGCCGCATGCCGTACATTTAGGTATTTTCATTAGCCTAACCACCTTTTTATAATGTCATGGATAAAAGTTTTCGTAAAGAAATCAGATGTTTTTATCAACCCATCTGATGGTTAAAAAAAACTGAGTAATCGTAATGTTTTGCTTAGTATATTAAGTTTAGGAAACAAATACACTAACAAATTGAACAAACATGAACATGGTTGGTAAAATATATAATAGGGAATAGCGTTCAATCACATCAGGACGATATTTTGTAATAAAAATCATAACCATCGCAACGAACGCGATAACAAGGGGCGTGTAGTTAATAATCATATTATAGTAGGTTTCTGCGACCATAAACAGTGCCACTGCCGAAACAATAAATAAGCCGATAAATCCCATGACGAAAAAGAATGAGCCGAACGTATCGGGTAAATAATTTCTTATATCGAGCCCTACTCCCGCGGCTTTTTGCCACATTTCATATAGGAGTATTAGACCTAAACTCGCTACAAAGTAAATCATATAATCGGCATGTAATCCGGTTGGCGGGGTGTCGACTGGAAAAAAGCCTGATAACGTTACGAGAAGCGATCCTAACGTTAAAATTATGACTAAGTCTAAAAACAGACGAGGTGTCCCACTTTCACTAAAAGCTGGAATCTTATAAAGTACGTACCTTAACGTATTAACAACCGCGACGAGTGAAACGAAGTAATAGACCATATCTCGGGTCTCGTAACTCACTAAAACAGCGACCACAAAAAGATGCATCAATACCACATAAAACTGTACAAAAATTTTACCTAAAGCTTCTAATTTGAAAAGCTGTGATAAAATTTCTACGATCAAAAAGATCGATAGCACGATAAATACTTGATCGCTCATTACATATCCTCTGTAAAGTAATGATTCACTTCTTTTTCTGATAGCGGCTTCGTCTCTGTAATACTTTTACTCATCGTTTTGTTTATTTTTTCAATCCGCTTATCGATCATTTCAAAGTAATCGCCAACATGAACAATTTCTTTGCGATGTTTTTTAAGTGCTTTCTTCGTTTTTCGTTTGCGACTTCTTTTTTCTTTGAAATTGTCGGTGTAATCTTTAAGTTGATCGATAAACTCATCGTAGAGTTCTTTCACGTCAGCATCGGTTTCAATTTTCTCGATGTAGCCGATTAATTCTTTTAATTTGTGAATATGGTTTTGCACGAGCAAACTTTGTCTTATACCGTGATCCATCGATTCTTTATTGTTTTGCACTTTGCTTTGAAGGGCCATCTTATGGTATTTATCGTATTTTACTTCGAGCTCTTTAACGTGGCCCATTAGTTGAAGTTTATAGCGTTCTTTTTTGGCTTCTTCAAGAAGTTTAGCTTTTAAAAGACTACGGTTTTTCTTTCTTCGATTAAATAACATTAGGATCCCTCACTATCTGACATTGATTGGTATTTAGAAATCAAATCATCATCAACGAGTTCTTCGGTATCTTTGGTAATCATCCGTTGGGCGGGTTTAATTAGTGACTCAACTTCGTTTATTTCGTTTTTAATCAGCTCCATTTGTTCGGTCAAATCTAAGGTGGTTTCCATAACTTCAATATCATTCGGATTTCTATACAGACGTCGGATTAGTTGAAGTGTCGGGCCACTCTTTTTGAGCGATGCCGTGTATTCTTCTAAGACGGTGAGTTGTTCAAAGACTTTCAAAAGAAAATCGATGGATTTTTTCGCTTTTCGGGTTAAGGAAAGATTGCCTTTGCTTAACTCGATGTGCTGATCAATGTCCATAATTTGGTGAGAGAGTTCTTTATACTCAAAGCTACTTTTATTAATCTCTCTCATTTTTTTCGCTTTTTCGATGGCATCTTTTTCAAAGTGTTTGATTTCATCAGAAACTTGAGTAATCTGATAGTTCATCTTTGAGCTTTTGTATTGCATTGCCTTGACAATGACTTGGAGCTGATCTTGTAAGGTTGAAGTTTTGTCTTGATAGAACTTCATCTCAAACTCATAACTTTCGTGGGAGAAATTGTGAATGAAGTTCAAGATGTTGTTTAAGCGACGAGAATAGGCTGCGACTTCTCGACGATGCTTCATGTCTTCAAATAAAACCAATAAGTCCTCTTGACAAACCATGAGTTCGAAAAGTTTTTGTCGATCTGATGTGGTAAGGTTTGTGTCGGCGATATGTTGAATGGCTGAGGTTAATGCCGCAAAGTCTTTTGCGGAGATATCCGGTTTTAATGCTTTGATGGTTTTAAGTGTTTCGTTGCAGTCTTTAAGTAAGTGACGAAACTTGTCTTTTGTCGATTTTCCCACAAGGGTTTTTTCTTTCCTTTTTAACCGTTGATCTTTGGTTAGTTCACTCTTTATAAACATTCTTACTCCTCCTCTTCAAGTAACTGAAAGTTAATACTCTCAATGACTATATCATCGACTTCGATACCGGATTGATGCAAGTACGCATTAAGTGCCGTTTTTACTTTAGGGCGAATAGTGTCAATAATAGTGTTCACCTCAGAAGGATCGACGATGGGCTGTTTTGTCAGGATGTCTTGGAAGATTGAAGGAATTTTATCGAGGAGAATTTTCGCAATATCGTCTTTGTTAATCTCCTTATGATGTTCTAAACGACGCGTAATTAATTGAATCGGGTTGGTGATTTTCCACTCTACATTTCCATAGCCACCCAGTGTCATCGCGGTGTTATCTGCAGTTTTCACATTTAAGCGACTCCGGGTTCCCCAGTTTGACTTGTGAACCCCTTGGTGATTTTTCACATAATAAACATACATAGCGGGTTCAGCCAC
Organism: Candidatus Izemoplasma sp.; assembly: GCA_007117885.1. Classification (GTDB taxonomy): domain Bacteria; phylum Bacillota_I; class Bacilli_A; order Izemoplasmatales; family Izemoplasmataceae; genus CSBR16-104. Next base: position 8,253 of record SKFS01000110.1, on the reverse strand, counting down.
GATGTAGTTGTACTGATTCTTTACTAACTCAGAGGTTCCGTCTTTGTTCAGTAAAACAATGTGATACCCTTGAGGAATCTCAATACTGCTTTTCTTCGGAATGTTAGTGATTGGATGCAAGGTAATTAAATCTTCTTTTTTTCCTTCAAAGCTTAGTTTAGGTATTTTTTTAAACATTCTAATCCTCCTTAAATTCAACACTATCTAAAAATTTCTGTATTGTATATTTGTTCACTGCAAAGGCAAACCCTTGCAGTTCTTGAACACGAAACGAGATAATACCGACTAGCTCACCGGCTTGATTTAAGACAGGTCCTCCTGAATTACCTGGATTAATGGACATGTCTAAAAGGATGTGTTTCTCTTTCGTTTGGGCAACGGTACCTTTGACAACCGATAACCCAATGCCTTTAGGATTCCCGATCGCCAACACATCTTCGCCGATTTCAACATCGACCTCTTTTAAGGAAAAAGCTTTGAACGCTTGGTCATCTTCAATTTTCAATAAGGCTAAATCCAGTTCCATTGCATCGCCAGATGCGATGACTGTACACTCATACAGGTTCGCTTGATGACTAAACTGTCCATAGCAAAAAGCTTCATCGCCAATAATGTGTGCGTTGGTTAAAACATACCCCTTCTCATCAATCACTGTTCCTACGCCCAAGCCATTGGGGGTTTTTAATGTAATCACTGACTCTAATAATCTTGAATAATCTAGTTTCTTGCTTCGTGTGGTCGTTTTCGGTGCAGAGGGTGTCGCGGTAAACTGAGTATGACACATGGGACATTGATAAGTTGTTTCGCTAATCTGTTTTGCTTGTTCGTAGCCGCATGATTTGCACTGCATAAGATTCCCCCTAATGCTTTTTCTTTTTTTTAGCGCACGGTTCATTTTCTCAATATCATCGATGTCTAATTGATCGATCGAAGACAAAAATTCCACAAGTTTCTCTTTTTTATCTGGGTCATAGTCGTTTAGTCGTACTTTAATTTGATTCGCGGCATAATCTTTATAAAAAAATAAGCGTTCCCTCTCAAAATGATCGAGGTTGTAGATGGCTACAATTTCCTCAATGAGTTTTTCTGTTAGGGGACGCTTTTCATTTTCAATACTCGATAAATAGGCTACGGATATGCCTAACTTTTTAGCCATATCCATCATCCGTTCTTGATTGTTTTCAAGACGTATTTTTTTCAGGAACACTGCAATGCTTTCGATCTTGTTCATAGGCCGTTAATCCCTTCCTATTTTCAAGTATAACTTTACCATATTTTACAACTTTTGTAAATTATTTCTTGGGAAAATGCTATAAATAACTACATTAAAGCAGTTAAACTCACTGATATTCATCGGGGGTATCCTTAAATCTCAATCAATTATTTTATGTTATTTTAAATACTTATGTTTTTCTTGATACTCTACCACTTTAAAGAAAGCGATTAATCGTTCAAAGCCCTCTTGGTCTAGCTTAAGCAAAATACGCGGATGCGAAAGATCATTCACAAGGATTTCCATTGTGTACTCATCGGCGTTTTGATGGATCGGGTTCAAGGTATGCCACTGCGCTAAAAAAATGTTTAGCGGTGTATACTCTTCGATATCCTCGGGGTCTTTAACCAGTTTAATGCTCTCGTCATTTTGAAATAACTCGAGTGAAATAATGTCTTCTAAATGAAACGGTTTTGCGATGAGATGTTTCTTTTTATATTGAAAACGTTTGGTCTCTAAACAGTAATAAAGATAAACATCCTCATAATAGTGAAGCAAGATTTCAGAATCATGAAGCATAAGCATATACGTTTCAAAATATCGTCCCTTGACTCCTAAAATGATAAAGAATAGGGGTAAGCCGACAATGAGTATACTGACAATGAAAAATAGACCTATAAAGGCCCCAGAATCGAAGTGAGAAATATCAAAAAGTACGCTAATAAAGCTAACGAACCCAATCATCATAATGATGATGCCTAAAACGATGGATTCCACTCTTTTTTTCTTGATGATTTGAAGCCCGTCTTCATGCAACTGATTTGCCATGGTAAATCCTCCTTTAAAATCAACAATACTATCCTATAAGCTCTATTTCAGGGTACACTCGTTTGAGAAAGACAATGATATCTTTTTCTTGTTCTTGTGAATAATAAACGGGCATCTTCTCACCCAGTCGCCCTTTAATCAACGCCGTCTGGTGTTTCTTGAATACTTGAATACGACGAGTGTTTCGCCACGTTATTTTTAAACTTCCTTGACTTCCTAAGCTATGAATCGAGAGGTTTCCAGGATGAGTTTGATAGGTCGAGGCGTTAATAAAATCTAGGATACCCAACAATCTTTTACGCGGTTTTTTTGCTTTTATGCGAACACGGATGGACTTATTATCAATTTGATAATGCGCCGTGTAAGTAATCATTTGCGTTAAGGCTACTATGCCGGTTATAAACCAAAATAGGACACTGACTACCCCCAAAAAAACCCCATAACCCGAAGGCACTAACCCTTGACTCCAGTCATGGCCAAAGAGGATTATCACAAGTACGAAACCATAGACAATAATTAGCGCGATGGCTAATCCGATAATGAAGCGTTTTCTTAAGTAGGCATTCGTGCGTAAAGAATAGTCAATTTGCCATTGCATAAACATCCCTCGATTTCGTTAAATATATCTAATTATAGCCGATAAGGAACACTTTGTGAATGGCTATTGCAGGGAATATTCCAACTTTTTTATCCTTAGCGTTTATCCTGATTAAAATAAGCACAAAAAAAGGGATGACTCCCTTTCTTTATTAAAGTTCATCGTCACGATGAACGGTCCCTTCTTTTTTTGCGATGGTTTTTAAATAGCCCTCAAACTTATAGCGTATTGCGCGAACATGTATCCAAATAAACAAAGGCGCGATTGCAATAAAAAATAGCACGATTAATACAAGGAGGGGTGCGGTCCAAAGTAGCTCTATGATTCCCAATCTTTTGATTTCCTTTCCGAAAATGTTTTACCAAAGCAACGGCTGGACTTAACCGACTTATCTTACTTTAATAACTAAACGGAGTCAACGGTGCATCGTCTAATTGTTCCCTTATAGCCCAGTGAGTTGTCCCCTATTAACCCGCCTTTGTATGCCAATGGACCGTTGATGATTAGAAAAGGTAAAGATACCATCCGAACAATCCGTTCACAGGGATTGTTGGTGCGATTAAATCCAGTCATAAATCATCGGTTGCTTTGTGTTTGCCGTTAGGCTGTTTTCACTATACTAAAAATTGGCCATAAAAAAAGTGGAATCCACAAATTGTGTTGTGGTTCCACATTTTATCATGGTTTATGGGTTTTAACGATAAGCGTGTAATTCGCATAGTAATAATGATACATTTGGTATAAAACATAGACCAAGATTAATGTGATTGTCATTAAGGCATAAACCATTGTTTCCGGTACGCTTTGGTAAGGATTGTGTTCAATGACAGTAAGCACTAAATACTGGAATAGATAAAGCAAGGTCACGCCGATTAAAAGCAGTTTGTAGCGACCTAAGTAAAAGTTAACATTGAGGATACTATGGTTAATTTCATTGCCGGTATGCTGGGGTTTTGCATCATAGATAATCGTATAAATAAAAAGCCCATTAAGAAACAACCACATGAATACAAAAATCACTGGGTAGATTGGATCATCAACATAGGTTTGAGTTATGCTAAAGGGAAACAACACAGAAATATTGAGACTCACTAAAAGTAAACCTTTAAAATAGTGTGTCTCTTTTTTAAAGTTAGCCTGTTGTTGAGGCGTTAAAGTTTGCTTATAGTAGAGTGTTTGATGTTCGTGGTAGTATTTAGTGGCGATATTTTTACGACTTTTTTTTGTAAACGCAGTTGTGATTACGATGCCATAAACAAGCCATAAAATGATAAAGATTTGATTCCAAGGTTGATCAAGCAGAGGCGATAAAAACGTAAACAATACCGATGTAATCAATAGCGCTAATCGCCATTTAGGGAGTGTATAGCGCATATCAAGGTAAGGTTTTGAGTTCGATGGTATCGCAAACGATGTTTCGGACTTTGAGGTAACATCCAAACCATAAAGTTGGTTAATGTCACACGCTAAAATACGAGAAAGCTTCTCGTATGTTTCAGCATCAACCCGAGTGCGATCAGTTTCCCAACTGCTCACTGTACTGGGCGATACATTGAGTTCTTTAGCGAGTTCTTCTTGTTTTAGTCCGGCTTTCGTTCGGTACTCACGGATATACTTACCGTATTTTTTTGCCATAAAATCACCTATTTTGCACCCTATATATTATTAGTGGAAGTTAACTCTTTAAGCCTCTTACTTTATAGTCTATCATAGTTTTAAATATTTATACCATTAGTTTCAGTACAGCACTCAATAATAAAAATGAAGATTTCACTTTAATCAGAACTCCCTTGTTCAGTACAATCAAAGCATCGCTTGCGTTTGCAAGCGATGCTTCCTATTTTTTCCTTCTATGATGGTAGTCTTTGTTTATCCGTGTTTGCCAGTCCTCTTTAATGGTACGAGAACGCCGGTAGTGTGTGATGGTGTCACTGATCACCTCATAGTTTAAATGGGTTCCTTCCTTATCCGCGTGATAGTTCGCGATACGGTCTTTACGCATCCCAAAACGTTGACCGACATCGATGGCGTCAATATTAGCGCCTAAAAAGATAAATTCCCATTCGTTTTCTTTGGTTGTTTTTTCGATTAGTGCTTTAATCTGTGTGGTATCGTATTCCTTACTGGCGTTCTCCATGCCATCGGTGATGATGATAAACATCGTTTTATCAGGAACCTCAGTTTCTTGGTGCTGATGATGAATGTGACGAATCTTTTGAATGCTTCTACCAATCGCATCAAGCAATGCAGTTGTCCCTCTAACATAGTAGTCTTTCCGAGTAAGTGGTGTCACCTTGTTTAATGGTTCACGGTGGTGCAACACTTTAAAGTCATGGTCAAACAGTACTGTTGAGACAATGACCTCACCATCAATGGTTTTTTGTTTTTCAATCATGCTGTTGAAACCGCCCAGGGTATCGTCTTCAAGTCCGGCCATTGAGCCGCTACGATCTAGGATAAAGACAAGTTCTGTGCATTTAACCCTCATATATTTCACCGCCTTTCTTTCGATGGTTCAAGTATACGACGTCCAAACACAAAAAAGGTCGCCTGAGAGGCGACATTTTATAAGGTCCTATTGGTAAACTCAAATAAAGTGGTATTGATTTCGAATAAATCATAGACTTTGCGATCGATGTAATACTGAATGATAAGATCGGTTTTTGAACTCGCTGATAAGGTGTATCCTGCTTTAGCGATCAAATCATTGAATGCTTTAAGATCTAATTCGAGGGCTAGGCCTAACGCCATCGCGGTATTTTTACTCGGCTGGTAATGCCGGTTACTGCGGATTTTTGAAAACAGCTTGCGGTCGATATTGGCTTTTTTATATATTTCTTGATCGGTTTTTCCAGTTGCAGTAATTCGTTCTAGTAATGCTTCAGAAAAGGTTTTTTCAAGCGTGTCAATGAAATCGGCAATACTCTCTGATATTTGCGCTTGTCTATAAACATGATGCCTTTGCTCTCTTAAGGTCACGACAGTGTTTTCGTTTATGTAGGATTGAACCGATTCATAGCGCTCAGTTGATAAGGCATAGGATTCTTTATCGTACACAACTAGATAAATGAGTAAATCGTTCTCATGCAGAAATGCTTTGATGGATTCTACTGCAATTGAAAGGGCTTGTGACTTAGGAAACTTAAAACTACCAGAGGCAATTAAAGGAAAAGCAATCGACACTAAGTTAAGACGTTTAGCGAGGTCTAAACTATTCTCATAGCATGCGCTAAGAACGTTATGTTCATCATTGGTATCCCCTTGAAAGGTTGGTCCGACAGTATGAAAGACGTAGTTAGCGCTGAGTTTAAATGCTTGGGTGTATTTGACGTCCCCTGCTTGAATCACACCAAGTGATTGGCGTGCTTGATACAGTGCATCCCCGGCAACCTCAAAGAGTTTCGTTTCAACACCGCCAATGTTGTCGCCGAGTGGGTGAGTTGAATTGACGATGGCATCCACCGTCATGCTTGATATATCATTACGGACAATTCTAAAAGGCATTCGACTCCTCCCTCTCCATACGGTTTTGCCTTAATTATAGCACTGAAGTCGATTAATTTCTAACTCTTTAGTTTTCAAGTCGCAAACAAAACCATCGATTGATTTTTTTGCTTAAATGTGGTATAATGTATTCACCATAAAGAGAAGGTGAGAGACAAGCTCGTTGATCCTTCAGCAACCTGCACATAGTGTAAGGTGCTAAAGCTTGAATGATGGGGTTTTTTTATTTTATACGCCATCATCGTGATGACGTTTTCTTTTTGGTAGAAGGGAGAAACAATGAGAAAAATCAAAAAATGGGTTTTGACCTATGATAATCAGAATAAACTAGTCATTACCCCTCATGAAGTACCTATGATGTTTCCTATCAACCGAATTGTCGGAAAGAGTGGGTTGTATCCTGTCGATATTGTAAAGTTTGATAAGGACGAGTATTTATGCACGTTTGATGATTTTGAGGGCGACTGTGTCCTCGTATCAAAGTGTAATCCTCAAAAAAATCAAGAAGGATTTATTAATTTAGAGGAAAGTGACGAAAAAAGGATGGACGCGATAGCCGAACGCTTTTTGAAGAAACATGAAACTCACATCGTTTAGTTAACCATGAACAAATCTCAATAAAAAACTACCCGTTGGATGAATGGGTAGTTTTTTGTTTTATATCGTATATGTTTGGTTTAGTCCGCCTCGTAGCCGTTCTGAATCGTAACGGTGCCATTGAGTGCTCTAACTAGAGCATTGAATGACCAAGTTTGAGTAATCCAAGTGCTTCTGTCGAATGGATCAGAGAACTCTGGATGGGGGAAAGTGACTTCGATTGCTGGCGTGGTTGTATCAACACCCCAGTTCAATGTAAATCCACCGCGATTATCATCAATATAAACATCTAAGAAGCCTGCGGCATCAAGGGTCGAACCACTAATCCCACCGAGGCCTAAATCAAATTCACCAATCATCATGAAATCGAAGTAAATACCTGGGAACGGTCTTGGCATAACGGACACTTCAACAGTAATACCACGATAGCCTTGGAAGCGAGTTTCAAAGGTTTCTTTAATAAAGTTACCAAAGAGTATTTGTGCATCACTACCACTAAATACGTTAAGTTCTAATTGAATGTGGTCGCCTTCGTTATAGAAGCCGTCCGCAATCGCTGCATCAACCGCATTTCGCCAATACGCTGTCGCTAACGAAGGGCTGAATCCATACGTAGGATTGCCATCGTCATCGAGTAAACCAGGAATCATAGCGTCAACGATAGCTGCCTGTGGTGTCATACGGAATGCAACACCTGACTCGGGTTCCACTAAGTAAGCCGCAGTGAAATGATAAGGTTGGGGAGTGCTGGTGCGCATAACGTCCCATGCAAGGGTTGCACGGTCAATCGCATAGTACATTGCAAGTTTAAAGTCATCGTACGCTAAGATTGGCTCAGGTACGTAGTTTGTTTCACTGTTACCATGGAAGGCTGCGCGGTTACCTTCAAGTGTTTTCGTGCCGTTGATCATTAAACGGAACGTTGTTGCACCTGGGATAAAGCGTAAGTCTTCATGATCTCGGAACTGTTCGAAGCGTGATGTATCAACGGTACCTGACTCTAATCCTCCGTTTAAGAATACGTTAAAACGAACCGCTGCATCAGGAATAATTTCATAAATGAAGTGCGTCATACTTGGATATCTGTCTTGATCGTGGAAATTTGGATTTGGATCAAAACGTAATTGGCGATCGCGCTCAAAGTACTCTAATAAGAAGAAACCATTGTATGCTGTCGTTTCAGCAGTAGTACCATAGCTATCACCAACGCGGTCATAAAGACCTAAGTGGATTGGTGTCATAACGAATGAGCTTAACCAATATTTAACGCCCCACTCACTAATGTTCTCAACAAAAGTAAATTCAATTTGTCCATCGACAACTTTAATTCCAACTTCTGCCCATTCTACTTCACCATCGATAAATGCTTGAGCATTCACGATTTCTTGGGGTGCACTCGTAAAGTCGCCACCACCTGAAACAGCACGGAACCAGCCTTCTTCCATCGCAAGTTTGTACGTGTTTACGAAGTCTTCAGCGGTAATACTTGTTGAGAGTCCAGTCGTATCCGTAT
>SKFS01000166.1 GCA_007117885.1 Candidatus Izemoplasma sp. | reverse complement strand
TAGATAAACTGAAGTGCTTCATCGCGGGTTTTAAACATTTTCCAGTTTCCCGCAATCATTGGTTTCCTCAAACTATCACCCTATCCTATTATTTTTTCAATCGCTTCAATGACTTTGTCGGCTTCATCGCCATCGGCAACAAGAACGACATTTTCACCACTTGGAATGGCTAAACTCATCAACCCAAGGATGGATTTTGCGTCAACCACTTTATCGTCATAGATTAAACGGATATCGACATCGTAACGTGATGCAGCTTGAACGAGTTTCGATGCGATGGACGCATGTAATCCTGAAGTACTTTGAATGGTAATTTCTTTTTTCATCGGGATTCTCCTCTCTTAAAACATCGGTGGGGTGCTAACCCATAATATTTTTGCGCGTTTTTTTGAATTATTTTCTAATCCATGCGGTTTATTGCTCATATAGTAAAATGTTTCACCTTGATGAACCGTCACACGTTTTTTGCCCACTCTTAAGACCACTTCACCTTCAAGAATGTAACCGAACTCTTCGCCCGCATGGGGATCGTCATCAAACGATGTCCCACCCGGTTCAATGTCGATAATAATCGGTTCCATCTCATATTTTTGAGCATTCGGGACAATCCAATGAATAGTGTGTTTTAAATTTTCATCGGTCTTTTCGTAAAAGTCAGCTGGGGTGAAAACATACACATCTTCAGTGTCTTCACTGAAAAACTCCCCCAGGGTGGTGCCTAAAACTTCTAAGATATCGATAAGGGTTGTAATGGATGGACTAGTTAAATGGCGTTCGATTTGTGAAATAAACCCCTTAGTCAGTTCGCAGCGATTGGCGAGTTCTTCTTGTGTTAAGCCATTTTCTAGACGAAGCTGCTTAATTTTTACACCAATCTCTTTAGGATCCACTAGCGTTCACTTAAACAACTCAAACCAGGGAGTTCTTTACCTTCTAAGTATTCTAAGCTCGCGCCGCCACCGGTTGAGATATGGCTGAAGCTTTCTTCATAGCCGAAGTTAATCGCCGCGGAAGCAGAATCGCCACCACCAATAATCGTGATCGTGTCATTAAGATTTGCTAAAATCTCACAAATTGCTTTGGTGCCTTCAGCATATTGACTGAACTCAAAAACACCCACTGGGCCATTCCATACGACCGTTTTTGCTGTTTTCAATAAGTCTTTATACATATCAACTGTCTCAGGGCCAACATCTAAACCCATCTCATCGGCGGTAAAACTATCGTATTTAGCAACTCGATACGGCGCATCATTACTAAACTCTTTGGTAAGTTTGTAATCGGCTGGTAAAACGATTTTTCCTTGGGCTTCTTCAAGCAACTCTTTGGCTAAGTCGAGTTTATCATTTTCAACTAAACTCGTACCAATTTCGTAGCCTTGAGCCTTAAGGAAAGTATAACTCATGCCACCACCAATTAAGATACGGTCTGCGGTGTTGAGTAAATTGCGAATCACACCGATTTTATCAGAAACCTTTGCCCCGCCTAAAATCGCTACGAATGGACGCTTAGGATGGTCGATTGCGCCGCCTATAAAGTCAATTTCTTTCTGTAGTAGCTTGCCGGCAACACTGACTTCAATGTTAGCAGCAATGCCCACATTAGAGGCATGACTACGATGGGCAGTCCCAAACGCATCATTAACAAACACATCGCCGAGTGAGGCCCAGTATTTGCCGAGTTCAGGGTCGTTTTTCGATTCTTTTTTACCGTCTAAATCTTCAAACCGGGTGTTTTCAAACATGAGTATTTCTTTAGGTTTTAGCGCTTTGATGGCATTTTCTAATGTTACACCCCGTGTTTGCGGAATGAATGTTACCGGTTGGTTTAAGTGTTCGGATAGTTTCTCTGCAACAACTTTTAAGCTGTTTTTTGCTTTGTCATCCTCAGTTTTGATTCGTCCTAAATGCGAAAAACAGACAACTTTTGCGTTTTGCTCAAGCAAATGTTTAAGTGTCGGAATGGCTTGACGAATCCGGTTGTCGTCAGTAATCGCCCCGTTTTCCATCGGAACATTAAAATCGACACGGACTAATACGGTTTTACCATTGACTTGTAGGTCTTCTAAAGTTTTTTTAGCCATACTATACTCCTTTAATTTTATATCATCATGAATATCCATGTTTATTATACACAATTAGCCTTTGAAATACTATTAAATCACCTGCTTGAAAACGTTTTACTTTTAAGAAAGTGTTTTCAAAAAAAGAACACTCTCAGTGTTCTTTCAGATGTTGCTTAATAAACATTCCAGTGCGCATGTGTTTCCGCAAAACATAGGCGTATGGAACATTTAAAGTAATCATATTCAAGCTTTTAAAAATCACTTCCGTTGCGTTGTTTTTAGTTTGGCGGATTGAGAGGACTGCGTGGTAATTAATGCATACGGCATCGCGATGCCTCAATGAATGAATGGTGTAAAAACAATACTGGTCGTTTATATAGATAGGAATGTTTCGGTAAATTTTATGGCGCCGCTTGATGGCTTCAAGACGGCCTTCATACGTTGAGTATTCGGTGAGAAGCAGTTCATTTAAGTATTGTTTTAAGCCTTTCTTAACGGTTTTTTTCTTTCCTTCATGATAGATTAGAATTCCTTCGGCGGATTTCATAATACACTGCACACGATCACTCCTTTTTGTTTTAATTATATCGTTTTGTGTGGGTTAGCGCTGTGCAGCTTTATTGAGAAAAAAGCAAAAAAAAAGTGGCAATAACTGCCACTTTAGTCTAACGAATGCGCTCTTCAGAATCCATATCAAAGAAATGAATTTTGTTCATGTCAAAGCCGAGAGTAATTTCATCACCAATATGGATGTCGGTACGGGCATCGACTTTTGCGATGACATCGTGATTGCCGACTTTCGCAAAGATGTTTGTTTCGGAACCGAGAAGCTCGGCAACGTCTACTTTGAATTTTACTGCTGAGTTTGGATAGGTTTGAATAATGTTTTTATCATCGTGGATATCTTCTGGACGAATCCCCATAATGACTTCTTTACCTTTGTAGCCTTTTTTCTCTAACATATCGATTTTTCCTTTAGGCACTTCAACTTTAATCCCTTCACCGACGAAGAAGCCTTTTGTATCGATTTTTCCATAGAGGAAGTTCATTGAAGGGGTTCCGATAAAGCCACCGACGAAAACGTTGTTAGGGTAATCATAGATTTCTTTTGGTGCGCCCACTTGTTGAATATAGCCATCTTTCATAACAACGATACGCGTTGCCATGGTCATCGCTTCGATTTGGTCATGGGTTACATAAATGGTTGTAGTCCCAATCCGTTCGTGAAGCTTGATAATTTCAGCACGCATTTGTACGCGGAGTTTAGCATCGAGGTTCGAAAGTGGTTCATCCATTAAGAAAACTTTAGCGTTACGAACGATTGCGCGGCCTAAAGCAACACGTTGGCGTTGGCCCCCTGATAAGGCTTTAGGTTTACGATCGAGATACTCAGTTAATCCGAGAATTGTCGCTGCATTTTCAACTTTTTCACGGATTTCTTCTTTCGGCAATTTGCGAAGTTTTAAACCAAAAGCCATGTTGTCATAAACTGACATGTGAGGATAGAGTGCGTAAGACTGGAATACCATAGCAATGTCGCGGTTTTTAGGGGCGACATAGTTAACGAGTTTATCGTCGATATATAGTTCACCGTTACTAATTTCTTCGAGCCCAGCAACCATTCTTAATGTGGTTGACTTACCGCAGCCTGAAGGCCCAACAAATACAATAAATTCTTTGTCTTTGACTTCGAGATTAAAGTCGAAGACCGCTTGAACATTATTGTCATAAATCTTATCAATGTTTTTAAATTTTAACGTAGCCATATTGTCTCTCCTTTTTTTACTATTGTGGTTATTATAACTAAAAAACGTTTTAAGTGCTATGGGCATAGTGCACAAAAAACGTTTTAATGGCGAAAGAGTTGGGTAAAGACACTGAGTCCTTTGAATGTTTTAATGTTGATGCCCGTTTCTTCGATAATTTTATCGATGCGGTAATGCAGTGAGTTGCGGTGCATGTATAGTTTTTTTGCCGCAATACTTAAGTTCATGTTTGCATCAGCCATCGCTAAACACGTTTCAATCAATGATTTTTCAAGTCGGTGACTTAGCGCTTTTTGAAGCGTTGGAATGGTTTCTTTAGAACGTTTAATGAGGGTAAGTAGGTAGTCTTCGCCTTGATAATAGTGTTTCGGGAGAGCGTCGATGGTACTGAGAATGAATGATTCTGTGAGGAGTGCATGCAATGGTTTAGGAAGTAAAATAAAGCATGTCGGTTGATCAAAATCAGTGAGGATTAAATTATAGATTTCTTCGTAGTCAAGAGGCTCATAAAGGTCGAGTTCAGCATCGATTTGCAAGGTGTTTTGATTGATCATTCTAAGCGGGTTTTCAGGGTGTAAGCCTTGGATTAAGTCGATGATTTCAGGATCGATTTGATGTTGGTGAATATAGAGCTTTAAGGTGTCCATATGGGCCTCCTTTCAGCGCTATTATACCATAAAAGAAAAAAAAGATGTCGCAAAAGGACATCTTTACTGTTTTAATTGCAAATACCGTTTAACGATATTGTCTGCGGTAAAGCCAAAGTGGTCTAAGACGTCTTCGCCTTTAGCACTGGCACCAAACTGATCGATACCGATGACGTCATTGGCGTAGCGATACCATAGTGCGGTTGCGCCGGCTTCAATGGCTATCCGTTTTGTGATGGCTTTAGGTAGAAGCGCTTCTTGGACCTTTTCGCTTTGCTTATTGAACAGTTCCATCGAGGGCATTGAAATTACTCTTACATCGATATTGTGTTCTGATTTTAGTATTTCACTTGCATTGATGGCAAGTTCAAGTTCGCTTCCTGTGGCGATGAGAATACCATCGATTTCGTCCGCATCACGGACAACATAGGCCCCTTGTTTAAACGTTGAGTAATCGAGGGTGTTCGTCACCAATACATCTTGTCGGGTTAACACGATGGCAACGGGGGTTCGTTTTGATTCTAAGGCATAGCGTAATGCATAATTGACTTCGTTTGCGTGGGCGGGGCGGAGGGTTACGAGGTGTGGGGTTGAACGGAGAACGGAAAGTTGCTCAATCGGTTGATGGGTGGGGCCGTCCTCTCCCACGGCAATGGAGTCGTGAGTGAAAATAAAAATCGAGGGTATTTCCATAAGTGCGGCCAATCGCATTGAAGGTTTCATGTAGTCAGAAAAAATCAGAAAACCTCCTGCAAAGGCTTTTAAGTGATGGAGTACCATGCCATTGGTGATGGCTGCCATGGCGTGTTCTCTAACACCAAAGTTGATGTTTCGTCCTAAGGGGTTGTCTTTGGTGAAATCGCCGTTGATTCCTTTGACTTTCGTGCTGCCACTAAGATCGGCACTGCCACCCATCATTTCTATGAGTCGTTCACTTAATCGTGGTATAAGTCTACCAATAGTTGTGCGGGTCGCTTCTTTAGTTCCAACTTCGACGTCAGTTAAGATGGCGGTGAAATCGAGATTAGGTTGCCGGTTTAAGATGTCTTCGAATTGTTCAAACTCTTTAGGATAGAGTTCACGGTATTCATCCATCATTTCAATCCATTCGACCTTGGCACGATCACCCCGGGCAACAATTTTCTCAAAGAAGTCACGGTAAACATCATCACTGACCATAAAAGGTTCTTCTGTGTAACCGAAGGCCTGGCGCATCGCTAAGGTTTCTTCTTTGCCAATCGGTGCCCCATGTGTGGCACTTGTGCCTTGTTTTTTTGAGCCATAGCCGATAATGCTTTT
>SKFS01000005.1 GCA_007117885.1 Candidatus Izemoplasma sp. | reverse complement strand
TTCCACTATACGTAGTGTTATCTCCATTATTGATAAACTCAATTTGATTTAACTGGTGACTACCCGCAATACCGTCAAATGTTACATCATCTATCGTGATGTCTCTAACAACCGCATTCGCGATTGTTTTAACTAGTATTCCAGCTATAATCGGATTCGTGATCGTAATATCTTCAAATACCGTATCTTTGAAGTCACGAGTATTGATATGAATAACTGCATCATTTATATTATCGCCACCAGTACTACTTTCGTGAACGTTATTATTGAATCGAACGTTCTCAAACGTAGTCCCAGTTACCCCGATGTTTTTTCCATCCACATTCTCGAAATTAGAATTTTGAATGTGAATATTATTCAATACGCCACTCATTAAAATCCCGTGGCGATTATCACTTCGAGGGACTGTCATAACCCCAATCTCAACAAAGGCCGATTGATCAATCAACAGTCCACTGACGTTGGTAACTAAGACAGCCGATTCAATGCCGCTTTGCGCATGGGATTTCGTGACCCAAAGATTATCAAAGGTCGTATCATCCGAACTTGTAGTTAATTGTTTACTGGTGGCTAAATCAAATTTCACTCCATTGATTGTTGTTCCAGCTCTAGTAATGTGGAGGAAGTTGACCAAGACCGATTCCCCGCGATTACGGAAACTACCCGCTTCGAACGACTCGTATCGTTCAAATGCATTATAATCGCGCTGAATTCCCTCTAAGGTAATGTTAGTTTCAAAATTGAAAGATACCGCTTCGTCCAAGACCATTTCACGGATTCGTAGGACGTCATTCGGTAAGGCAGCGGTATAGGCTGTCTGCAGTGACGTATAACTTCTTTGCGAGCGCATATTGACGATGTCGCCATGGAATTCGGTCAAGTCATAAGTTCCACTGCCTGTAAAGGTACTGTAGAGTCTAGAAGCACCATTCGTTCCTGCATTGTCAAGGGTTCCAGCAATCGTTGCGCCTGATTCAAGATAAATACGAGCCGTTTTACCACTAGGCGTAATAAAACCGCTCGTAATACTCGAGCCGCTGGCAATATATATTTCTGCATTCTCAGAAACGATAATCTCTTTGACCGTCGCATCGTCAAAGCGAGCATGACCATCAAAATCAAATGAGGTGCTATCAATATTAAAGTTTACCGATTCAAACTGACCTTCAAAGAAGATCCGTTCTACGGTTTGAATGATAACGTTTGGTTGTACTCGGTCACTCGTTGAAACAATCCGAGTTCGACCTTGATTGGACTCCCCAACAATGATGTTTGAATGATGACGTTCACTGATCGTATAGCTCGACAAGGACGTGTCTCGAATGAATGTTTGCCCCATGACTTCCGCGTCACTGGTCACACTTAAGTTACGTCCATCGATGGTTAAGGTACCATTGATAATTCCAAGTCCAGATAAGAACACACTACTATCAACACTGCCGTAACCTTCGATTAAAATGTTTCCATTCAAGCGATGCTTGTCAAAATCAAGGATGAGCGTACTGCGGTCGACGCTATAACCAGAACTAGTGAGAGAACTAATCGCTCCGACTGGAATAAATAGGTTTGCGTTGATTTCTCGAAGTAGTTTAATGGTTTGACCAGAAGTCGCGTCAATCACTGCTTGATTGGCAGCATCTTGAGCATTCGCAAAGGTTTGTCCTAACTGGGCAAAATTTGTTCCCGCATAATACTCACCATCAGGATTATTCGACGTATTCGATGTATTTAAAATGACATAAAATGGATCACGCATTCCTAGGTTCACAACACCCTGGTACGTCCCATTTTGGAACTGGGGAGCCAAACTAACGAATAAATTGTAGTCGTACAAGTCGCCAGTTTCCAAGGAAGAGGTAAAACTGTTCTTCTCGCGAATCACACGGGTGTTATTGTTCAAAAACGGCATGGAATTGGCATAGGTCTCAATCCCTGATTCATTGTATTGAATCGCAAAGGTTTGTGGGTTAGTAGGATCTTCTTCAACTAACGTCCCAACGAATGGATTTCCATTGTCTAGTGGATTTGATGCATCAGACACCCACGTCATGCCACTGGCTTGAATCGTCTTTTCATAATTTCCATTTGAAATATAGCGAACATTGAGTGATGTATTGTTTAAGTTATTAGTAAAGTCAGACCCCACTAATACTTTGTTCCCTGGATTTAATTCGGTTCCACCAGAATCAACAAGTGGCCACACAAAGGCATTGGGGCTGTCGATTGAAATTTCTCCGTACCAAGTAACACCATATTCGCCTGCATGAGCAAAGCCCGCTGTGGAATAGGAGTCGTTCTTTTCGACCATCACTGCAATATGCCAATTACGGTTTTCTGCTAATTTTGCAATCTTACTAATTTGAATCGGGATGACAAAATCAAAATCAATCGCATCCGCTCCTGAGGCCGTCATAAACTCTGTTGAGGGGGCTTGTAAATCACTCAAGTTTCTTGACCATGTCGAAATGGAGGCATCTAGGCCACTTTCATAAACTATTCCTGAAGTGACATCAGAGTCATCGTAATTCCATTCCCAAACAAAGGTCAATCCTGAGCCATCTGTCTCATTGCTGACACCAGAACCATAAGCTCCTACGCCAAAGGCAACATCTTTGGTAATGTCTTCGGCTTGGGTATAAAACATCTTGACTGAGATGCGAGTCAATTGGTCAAAGCTAGCAGAGTCATTGATGGTAAAGTGAAAAGCATAGTCTTGTTGCGGGTATAAATTCGTTCGCTCAGAAATATTAGTGGTCTTTCGAGCAAGACTATATTCAATCAACCACGTCTCACCGATGTTCGGGGTTGAAA
This sequence comes from Candidatus Izemoplasma sp., assembly GCA_007117885.1. Classification (GTDB taxonomy): domain Bacteria; phylum Bacillota_I; class Bacilli_A; order Izemoplasmatales; family Izemoplasmataceae; genus CSBR16-104. The sequence continues at coordinate 3,006 of SKFS01000005.1, read as the reverse complement.
TGTTGACTGATGTTAATGGTTCTCCACCTGAGGTGGTACTGAATGTTCCGCCAATTTCAGAGGCTGAAGTGGTCGACGCAAAAAAGATCACCATAAACAGGAGATAGTGTAGGGCAATCAGTTTTGTGAGGATTTGCTTCATGAAACGTCCTTATTTAGTGGCTTTATTTTTTGTAGTTAAGGTACGCACTGGTTGGTATCGATCTTTGACAACAACCGCAATCAATATCGTAATCAATAATGCAATCATTCCACCAAGGCCGAGTAAGGCGACTTGAACGAAGTTCACGCCTCCTTCTACAATCGATGCTGGAACAACAAAATCAAACGGGGACGTTTCATCGTATAAAAATTGTCCCCCCTCAAAACGTGAATCCAGTTCAAACAAACGAATTGAGATTTGATACTGTCCTTCTTGCCAACCACGACGAGGGATGTAGGTAAAACGTCCCTCGGTGCGACCAACATTTAGGACCGGTGCTAAAAACATTTCCACTTCGTCAATAATTTCTCCATCCAAACGAACGACCAATTCGAGTTGGATGTTATTGACGGTTTCATACACATTTTCTAAGGAATAGGAAACGGTAGTACTTGCTAAGATGTTACGGTCTTCAAAGAAATTAGGTTCTACATTGAACGAACGAACAAAGACCGTTCGTGCAATCAAATCAATCGTTAATACATCATTGTTGTTGACGGTAAATCGTTCTTCGGCGATTGTGCGACCTTCAAAATAGGCTTTGGCAACATAATCACCCACAACCACACGATCACTTAACGTATCTCTTCGGGTCGCGACGGAAAACAATGCACCATCGGCTTCAATTCGAAACAACTCAATCGTTGAGCGAAACACATCTCCACTGGTTGTTAAGGAGCGAATCGTGACACGCCCTGCTTCTCCAAAGATACTCAAGCGGGCATTTAGACCAGCTGACCCAATTACTGTGATGCCCTCTACCGACCCTGGTAATACTTGCGCAAATACTTGGACGACATAATCACCAGGCACCGCATCTAAGGGCAGGGCAATCCCCACAGGAACACGAATCGTAGCCCCAGCAGGTATCGTCACTAACGTCTGTTCGATTAAGAATGTAACTCCTGGCGGTGCTTGGTAAGAAATTTGCACATCGATCGGAACGCTGTAGTTGTTGACGAAAGTCGCGTATATATTAGCTGAGTCAATTTGCTCACCAGGAACGAGTTTGTAATGGTAGCCCGCAAAGGTACCCGATACCCCAAATCCACCCTCAGCTTGTACGTTTGGAAATAAGGCAAGGAGGAAAAGCCCTAAAAATAGAAGGGGTAGAATCTTGAAGGGCAAAAACTTACTACTATTCTTCATCCAATAGGTCCCAAGGCATTTATTCCCTTAAAACTACTATTAAGGATTAATTGCATTGGAGACTCCAATACTTAGATTTCCAGAATAAGTTGTGTTTTGGAAGGTTGATGATAGTCTCAATTGGAATTCAAAGATTGATCGAACACCCAACTCATCAGTACCCGGCGCGGTACTTATGACTGCAATTTGGCCAGGTTTTGCTGAATCAATTGGCGTCTGATCAGGATTGGCTAATTGATAAATACTAGAGTTTAATGGGGGAATCAAATTAGCTGTCGTTACACCTGCCGAGGTAGCCGGCATAATGTCAACAAAGGTAGCCTCTAAGGTATTTGTTGAATTGGGGGTATCACCCGCCATTGCTAATTGGATTCGTCTAGCTTGAATTGCAAACCTGTTACCTTCTATTCTCAACCTAGTGTCAGAGTCGCCAGTAGCAGAGTCTAGACCAGAACTAAAGACCAAATAGGCAAACGCAGGTCTAGTCGGTATCGTTTCGGCAGGGCTCCAGGTCGTATCAGAAATCATTTCTTGAGAGTAAGTACCATTTGATATAAATTGAGCTTGAATTCCACTTGCAAGTCCTGATTGATCAGAAATCTGAAAACCACTTCCTGCTGGAGCATCGATGAAACTGATGTCACTATTTCCTACAATTAATACCTCTCCATACCATTGGTTTTTAAAATACGCCGGTGCATATTCATACGCATCTTCCATAACATCGGTTCTTTCCTCTGTTATTTCTTGTTGAAGGCGGTCATGCACCATGATTCCAACATTCCATACACCACTGGATGGTGCCACTTTAGACATCGTAAACGGAATGCTAACTGTATACTGAATATTTCTGATACCACTGGTCCCAGCAGCAAAGTTATTCACCACGCCAGAGTCTGTCACTGTTGCAGTTGGAGTTTCTCCACTTGTAACTCTCCATGTAGATGGCGAGTTCGCATTAAAGTTTTCGGGAGTAACAAAATCAACAATTCCACTATTATACGTATTGGAGTCGATAGATGATGCCCCTGATTTCACTAAAAAGTTGCTTTCTCCAACTCCAGAATCAATCGGGAATTCGAATGTCTCATTTGTTGGTGACAACGACAATCCACTTAAATATACACTTCGCTCAGGAGCTAACCATCTCACCACAAAACTTCTATCGGTCACTCCGCTGTCAATTTGTGATGCCATGACACCTGAGGAGTCTTCTTCTACACCTCGATCATTGTTGAATAAGACGACGTAGACATCTAGATGATCAAATCCATCCAAGTCCGAAACAACAAAATTGATAAAAAAACTATCAGTTCTTGTAAGGTCACCAGTTTCGCTAGCTGCTCCACTAGAAATCACAGTACCACCACTATTGGTGATGGTAATTCCGGAAATCGTAGCTTCATTGTTGAACCCATACGAACGAAGTGATCCATCAATCGTTGTAGACGCATTGACTTCAGGTAGCGTGACCTGGATTGCCAATAACGCTAGTAGCACGAATGCTACATAGATTTTTTGAAACATAATTCGATAATTCATGTTCTTTTTCCCCTATTCCTATTAGGTTTAATTTTGTGACGCATAAACAATTTCACAAATTGCGAAATAATTTATTCCTAAAAATAACACATATCTTAATAGCAATTTTATTG
>SKFS01000088.1 GCA_007117885.1 Candidatus Izemoplasma sp. | reverse complement strand
TAAACGTCCCTCTCCAAGCGATACCTTTATCTTCATCGAGAACACCATAGGCTTCGCTCACTGTATGGTTAGCATCCGCTGCATGCACATGGTTTAAGCGCCCGAGTTTACCCTCTTGCCAAGCTAAATGAGAAAAGACACTGTCCGTGCTGGTCGCGACTAAGACGGCTCCTTTTGACTCAAAGTCATCATTGAGTTCGTTAAAGCGCTGAATCTCTGTGGGACAGACATAGGTAAAATCAAGGGGATAAAAGTATAGTACTACCCATTTACCATCGTTTAATAAGGCATCTAAGTTTACTTTTCCAAAACGCTCAATACTATCGCCTGTTGGCATGACAGCGTCCATTTCAAAGCGCGGGGCTTGCTTGCCTACTTTGGCAGCTGTCACATAAAAATCGTTATCGTACTTCATTGTAATCCTCCTCTATTTCATACATGTCTATCTTACTGTTTTTATGGCTAAATATCAATTCGAATACTCATGAATTACTAAAACAATAAAACAAGCAGCAGCCCAATCCCTAAGGCGATACTCGTGTTTAGCACTGTAATCACAAAATAGTCAAAATAGACATCCCTATATCTTAAATCGGTGACTTTTAACATTGTCAAGGTGGTGCCATTGGTCGGTAGTGTATCGATTGTCACACTTGAAAGTAACGCTAAACGATGCAAGGTCTCATGCGAAATCGACTCCGCGGCAACACGGTTTAAGAACGCGTCTCCTAGAAATGGAAACGCAATCGCTAAGCCCCCGGTAGCACTGCCACTGATTGCAGCAAACATCGCGACCGTCAACGGTAAACTGAGGATCGGTGACAGCGAAAGAAGCACCGATTGAGTCCCTGATAAAAAAGGCATTTGACTAATAACTAGACCAAAGCCAACAGTGGTCCCAACAAACAAAAGCGGTTTAAGTGCCAATAAGGCGCTCTTCAGCACAACTCGACTGAGAGGAACTTTTGTTTTGGAGAAGATAAGGGTTAAGACAATCCCTAAAGCAAGAGCACTGTTTATCGAAAAAAGAGTCCGTTGATGATTCGTTAAATCAAAAAGAGGCATCACAAATAATGAGAACACTAAGTTGGCAATGAACACCGTCATCAGCGGGGCAAAGAGTTTAATCCCCGATAGTTTGATGGCTGTGACCTCAAGGAGGGGTTTTACACTTTTTGAGGTGGCTTGACGAATGCGCAACATTAAGTACCCATAGCCGGTTAAAAATAAATAAAGTGTAAGGGGAATACCTATCTGCCACCCTGAAAAAATCGTCGAATCTAAAAACGCAATAGGGAGAATGTTTTGGACTTGTAAAGCGCCGGGAAAAGCGCCAATCATATAGGTCGCCATCGCCACACCAATCAAACCAAAAATAAAGCGCTTAGGAATGTTCATCGTCAGAAAAACATGATTGGCGATGGGAAATATCGTAAAAATAATGATAAACCCACTAATGCCTCCGAGCATCATGGCGTTCGTTAAAAGAATCAGTGCTAAGATTACATATTTATCACCGAGTGTATTGATGAGGTATTGCGCCATTTGTTCAGCGATTTTCGTTGCCGAGATAACCCCACCAAATAACACACCTAAAAAGAACAAAAGGGCATTTGTGAGGATAAACTCAAGCATGCCAGTAATATAGAGTGTCGTATAGTCCAAAATATTGGCGGATTGTCTTGTAAGGAGGATAATGGCTAAAAGGATGCACGGCACAACAAAAATAATGTTTTTTCCTCGGTAGATTAAAAACATTAGGATAATTAATGCCACGATAAAAACCATTAAATCCACAGGACTCACCTCCAGATTATTATAGCACGCTTAAAAGAAAAACCGACAAGGTCGGTTTACTTTTTTTCAAGGTGCCAAATATCTTCAATGTACTGTGATATCGTGCGATCACTAGAGAAATAACCACTTTTCGCAATGTTCACCATCGCCATTTTTAGCCAGTATTGTCGATCTTTATATAAGTCATTGGCTTTTTCATGAGCCTGACGGTAAGCAATAATATCTTTTAACACATAGTACTCATCTCGGCCAAGCAAGCGATCACGAATTTCTTTAAACTCATGACGATCCACATCACCAAAGAATCCATTAGTTAGCTGATCGATAGCGGTTGCAAGTTCTGGTTCACGTTGATAAATATCTAGTGGGTTATAGCCACCTTCTTGATTCAATCGATTGACTTCGTCGGCATCCATCCCAAAGATGACAATGTGATCATCGCCAACCAGTTCATGTATTTCAACATTGGCACCATCCATTGTCCCAATCGTCATCGCGCCGTTCATCATAAACTTCATGTTCCCAGTCCCACTCGCTTCTTTAGAAGCCGTTGAGATTTGCTCACTTAAATCACAAGCTGGGATAATTTGTTCGGCGTATGTGACATTATAGTTTTCCACAAAAACAACTTTTAAATGGCTATTGGTCATTGGATCGTGATTGACTTTTTTGGCAATCGTATTAATGAGTTTAATAATCTTTTTCGCGTAATAATACCCTGAAGCGGCTTTTGCACCAAAAATGAAACTGTGGGGTACATAGTTTTCTTTAAATGCTGGATCGGTTTTTAAGCGATTATAGACCATCATAATATGTAAGGCGTTCATTAATTGACGTTTGTACTCATGGAGCCGTTTGACTTGAACATCAAAAATGCTATCTGGGTCTAAAACAATCCCTTGTTCTTGTTCGATACGCGCGGCAAGGGCGACTTTTTTGGCGCGTTTCATTTTAGCGATTTGGTTTTGATAAGTTTTTAGTGTCGCTTTAGGCAGTAGTTTTTCGAGTTCCTGAGCGTTAAACTCCCAGTTATCACTAACTTTATCAAGAATTTGAGCGAGTTCAGGATTGATGTGTTTTAACCAACGGCGGTGGGTAATGCCATTGGTCTTGTTATTAAACTTATTGGGATAAAGTTCATGAAAGTCTTTCATTTCGATGGTTTTGATTATTTTAGTATGTAAAGCGGCAACACCGTTTACGCTAAACGAACCGACAATCGCAAGGTGAGCCATCCGTACTTGACCATCTGCGATAATCGCGAGTTCACGAACCTTTTCGTTGGAAAGCTGTTTATCCTTAAGTAGCCATTCACAATAGCGACGGTTGATTTCTTCGATAATTTGATAAATTCTTGGCAGCACAGGTTGAAAAATACTCACTGGCCATTTCTCTAAGGCTTCTGCCAAAATAGTGTGATTTGTATAGGCACAGGTTTGAGTGGTAATTGCCCATGCTTGATCCCAACTAAGGGTGTACTCATCCACGAGAATACGCATCATTTCTGGAATGATAAGTGACGGGTGGGTGTCGTTAATTTGAAAGACCTTTAGTTGTGACAGATTATCAAACGTTTGATAGCGATCGTAATGTTTTTTTAGTAGGCTTCGGATACCCGCAGCACTAAAAAAGTACTGTTGTTTAATGCGGAGGATTTTGCCTTCTCTTGTCGTATCATCGGGATAGAGAAACCCACTGATTTGACGAATCTCGTAATCGTACTCAAAGGCATGAACATCTTTGGGATAAACTTTTGTTGGTTCGGCGTTCCAAAGACGCAAATGATTGATGACTTGATTTTTGTTGCCAACGATTGGGATATCGTAGGGTACGGCTTTAATGTACTCATTAGGGGTGTAGACAGCTTTACCGTTTTCAAAGGTTGTGTAGCCACCGAAAGGAATGTCAAGGGCTTCTTCCTCAACACGGACTTCCCAAACATACTGTTCTTTTAACCAATCGTCGGGTTTTTCAACTTGATAGCCGTTTTCGATGCCTTGCTCAAAAAGACCATAGCGGTAGCGAATACCGTTACCATGACCAGCGTAGCCTAATGATGCAATTGAATCTAAAAAGCAGGCGGCTAATCGACCGAGACCACCATTACCAAGTCCAGCATCGGCCTCATAGTGTTCTAGCGCGTTTAAATCGAGTTTTAGACTTTTCATGCCTTTTTCAATGACATCTCTTAAGCCTAGGTTATTAATGTTATTGGTAATTAGGCGTCCCATTAAAAACTCCATAGAGAAGTAATGAACTTCTTTTCGGGGGTTTTTTATATAGTTTTGCTTTGTTGTTAACCACGGTTGGCTAATGGCTTCAAAGACAAGTTCACCTAAAGTATGGTACTGTTGTCTTAACGATGACTCTTTAAAAGGGACGGCGTATTTCTTTTCTAAACGGTTCACGAACGCTGTGGTAAAGTTTTCTTGGTTGTTAAATGTTTCCATCGTATCATCTCCTCGGATGTATTATAACAAGAAAATAGTTAATCGCGGTTTTTTCTCATATGAAACCGTTATCTTGTCGTGCGATTTTCTAAGATTAATTGATAGAGTTCAATAAACTTTGTCGCTTGTTTTTTAAGTCCAAAGTCACTTTGCATGCCCCGGCGCATCATTTTACGCCAGGTAGTTTTATCGTTTTTGAATAGTTGATAGGCCTCATAGAGAGCTTGTTTTAAAGCATGGGGATCATAATTATAAAAACTAAACCCATTGCCAGATTTCGTGATGGGGTCATAACCTGTGACCGTATCGGCTAAGCCCCCGGTTTTACGCACAAGTGGAACGGTTCCATAACGCATAGCAATCATTTGGCTTAGTCCACATGGTTCGATGCGTGATGGCATCAAAAATAAGTCCGCGCCGGCATAGATATAGTTCGGGACGGTTGAGTCATAACCAAGGTTGAGTTTTATGCGGTTTTTAAATTTCGCTTCTAAGTGTTTGAGTTGTTCCATAATGTACTGATCGCCGGTACCGAGTAAAACGAGTTGCGTATCCTCAGTGTGGGTAAAGAAGTCCTCAAGTGCAGGGAGGAGTATCTCAAAACCTTTATGCTCTGCAATCCGTGAAACAATGCCTAAAACAAAGTAATCGAGTCCCATGTCAAGTTTCATTTCCTTTTGTAAGAAAAGCTTATTATCGATTTTTGCAGAAATTGTTTTAGCGTCATACTTGGTAATAATTAACGAGTCATTTTGGGGACTGTCTTTACGTGATAATCCGTTTAAGATACCGTAAAAATCTCGCTCTCTTTTCAACAATACTGGCGTTAAGTTTTTCCCATAGTAATCGTACTTCAGTTCATCGCGATAGGTCGGGGACACGGTGGTGAGTTTAGTGGCATTATCGATACCGATTTCTAAGAAGTTGATTTTATCGTGCGTGTAGACAAACTGTTTAATATTGAGCTTACGAATAATGTTCGCGTCCGCGATACCTTGGTAATCAATATTATGCAATGTCAACAAGGTTAGTTCAGGGGATTTTTGGTCGTTGAGTATTAAGGGAATTAATCCGGTATGCCAATCGTGTAAATGGATAATATGGAAGGGACCTATGTCATTTAAAATACTGGTCACGGCTAAGTTAAAAAAGGCATAGCGATCGCCGTCGTCTTCATAACCATAGATTTTATCACGTTCAAAGTATTTGAAGTGTTCAATAAAATAGACGTTGACTTGTTTATAAACTAAGCTATAAACACGGATTTTATGGGGTTCATCGTTGTAGGTAATGATTTTAGAAAAGAGTTTCTTATAGACCGATTCATAGTTCTTTTTAACGCTTTGATAAAGCGGGAGCACTAAAGAAACCTCAAGACCGTTCTTCGCTAAATTGCGGGTTAAGCCGTTCACAACATCGGCAAGTCCACCGGTCTTAATGAAAGGATAACATTCGCTTGAAACATGGAGAATTGAAAAATCATTTTGGTTGGTCATAATCTGTTCTTTTTGTGATACAAAAGGTTCGCGTGAAGTGCCTTCTATGTACGTTCCTTTTTTGACGATTGTGGCTTTATCGAGTATTGCGTAGTTGATGTGCGCGTCGTTTTCGATGACCGAATTACTCATAACGATGCTGTTTTCAATGACGGCGCCTTTTTTTATAATGACATCGCGACCAATAATACTGTGGATGACTTTACCATTAATTAAGGAACCACTCGCAACCATGCTGTTTTCGATGTCAGCGTCCGTTTCATAGGTCGCTGGAGGGGCGGTTTTTTCTTTCGATAAGATGGGGCGATCTTCTTTAAAAACATGACGACCAAAATCGAACCGAAGCATATCGATATTGGCGCGATAATAATCGTAGATCGTGTTGATTGTACGGCAGTAGTTTTTATGGTAGAAGCGATGCACCTCGATGGCGGGTGCATCGTTCACGACATCATTTAATGTCTTATAGGGAATTAAGTCGTACTCGATAATATAATCGATAAGCAGTTGTTTAGAAATAATAAAGGTTTTTAAACGTTTCTTTTCAAGCATGATTTCTGTGATCGTGGCTTTTTTTTCAATGTGTTCTTTTAAGACCGCATTAAAATCGATGTTCCAGACGATATTTGCCTGGGTTAAAAGCACATAATCTTGGGTACTTCTTCTGAAATATTCGATGTGCTCATTCATTCGTTGAAAGGTGATCATGTCATCGGTCGGGATCCCAAAGTGTTTGGGTGGAAGGACGAAAAGACCATCTTTACGACGATCTAAATCCCAGCGTTTGCCACTCCCTACGTGATCTTGTAAGGACCGGTAATTGCCGTAAGGAAAAATCGCAACATTGGTGATTTGTGCGTGTTTCATGTTTGACAAGGCAAAATCAATCAAGCGAAATTTACCGGCAAAAGGCAGTGCACCGGGCATCCGATGAAAGGTGAGTTTATCGAGTTGGCCTTTGGTGGTTGCATCAATCACGGCAAACATTTCATTCATGTTCGTGCCCTCCCAACGCCCAAAGAAGTTCATTATCAATGACGGTAATCTCATCGAATAGTAATGATGTATTCGGTAAAACATAGGTGTTTTCTAAAAGGATGCAATTTTTTATTTTAGCATTTTCGCCAATTTTTACATGGGCATGAACAAGGGAGTTTTCAACGGATGCTTGATGATTAATAAGCACGTTGCTCGATATGATACTCCGTTTAACCCGACCCATAATGAGTGAACCATCACTAATGAGGCTTTCGCTTACCACCGCTTTACTTGCGATGTGATGAGGTGGCAAGTCTTGGGATTTCGTGTACAGTGGTAACGCTTTATAATCGTGGAGTTTTAAGTACTCAGGATGATCGATCAAGTCCATGTTTGCGGCGTATAAGCTTTCGATGGTACCGACATCACGAAAATAGCCGTCGAACCGATAGCTTTTCAAGCGTTTCCCTTGATGAAGTGCTTTGGGAATAATGTTTTTGCCAAAATCGGCTTCATCAGTTAAAGCATCTTTCAAGATAATCTCTAAACATGCGGTATTGAAAACATAGATTCCCATTGAGGCATGTTCACCTTTGGGTTGGTCGGGCTTTTCTTGAAAATCGATAATATTTTCTTTTTCATCGGTGACTAGCACACCGTAGCGAGAGAGCGAGTCTTCGGGCTTGAACGTGGCGATGGTGATCTCTGCTTGGGATTTTTTATGGGCTTCAATCATGGGTTTGTAGTTCATTTTGTAGACGTGATCGCCAGATAGTATGAGAACGTAATCAGGGTTATATTCTTTAATAAATCGAAGGTGTTGTAAAATCGCATGCGCGGTCCCTTTTTGCCATTGTTCCCCTTCATAACTCGTGTAAGGTGTCAAAAAGTGAATACCACCATCGCTCGTATCGAGATCCCAGGTTGCACCCCGCTGAATGTATTGCATCAGTTCGTGAGGTTCATACTGGGTCACAATGCCAACGGTATCGATGCGCGAGTTGGTTAGGTTGCTTAAAACGAAATCGATTAGACGGTATTTCCCACCAAAAGAAACCGCTGGTTTAGCGGTGAATTTTGTGATGGGGCCTAGGCGGGTGCCTCGACCGCCAACTAAGACCATCGCGATGACACGTTTCTTCATTTTACTCACTCCATTTTAAGACCGTGACAGATAGGGGCGATATGAGCATTTCAATACTTTGAGAAAAGTGATGAGAATGCACGTTTTGTGTGTGAATCGGCAGACCGTTGTATTGGTTAGACCCACCATATATATCTCGATCACTGTTGATGAGTTCTTTGTAAATTCCTTGGCTAGGCACACCGATGCGATAGGCATGGTAGACCATTGGTGTTAAATTAAGGACGACGATAACGTGATCTTTTTCGTTATCAGCATAACGGATGTAACTGAGAATGCTTTGATCTGCATTGTGCTGATCAATCCATTTGAATCCTCTGCGATCGTGGTCGAGTTCATGCAAAGCAGCTTCGTTTTGCACAAGAAAGTTAAAATCACGATTGAAGCGATGAACGGCATCGTGCATAGGATAGTTTAAGAGGTGCCAATCCAGTTCACTGCTGTCTTTCCATTCGTGCATTTGGCCAAACTCTTGTCCCATAAAGAGTAAATTCTTTCCAGGATGGGTATAAAAATAGCCCATTAATGCTCGGTAATTGGCAAACTTTTGCCAATAATCCCCCGGCATTTTCTCAACGAGAGACTTCTTTCCGTGAACCACTTCATCGTGGGATAAGGGGAGAATATATTGCTCACTGTATGCGTAGTGCAATGAGAATATGAGTTGATCGTGATGGAATTTACGATAGATGGGGTCTTTCTCGAAGTACTTTAAGGTATCGTTCATCCAGCCCATGTTCCATTTATAGTTAAAACCTAAGCCCCCGTACTCTATCGGGATGGTTACTTTCGGGTAAGCGGTTGAATCTTCAGCGATGAGTAAGGCGTTCTTAAATGTTTTAAAGACGTTTTTGGAAAGTTTTCTTAAAAATGATAAGGCTCCCTGGTTTTCTCCATGACGTGCATCCCCTAAGTAATAGATGATGTTTGACACGGCATCGATACGAAAGCCATCAACATGGAAGTGTTTCATCCAAAATAGGGCGTTTGAAATGAGAAAACTTTGTGTTTCACCGCGACCTAAATCTAAGTTTGCGGTTCCCCACTCAATGTTTTCACGAATAAAGGGGTCGCGGTACTCATATAACGGTTGCCCATCAAACATGTAAAGTCCGTGGGCATCTTTACATACATGGCCAGGAACCCAGTCGAGAATAACTTTTAGGTTGTTTTGGTGGCATTGGTCAATGAAGTACATTAAGTCTTTTGGCACACCGTAGCGACTGGTCGCACTGTAATACCCTGTTCCTTGATAACCCCAAGACCCATCAAAAGGGTGCTCAATAATGGGCATAAGCTCGACATGGGTGTAGCCTTGCTTAAGTAAGTAAGGAATTAAGTGATCGACGAGTTCATTGTAATGATGAAACTGGCCTCCAGGTTTTTGCATCCACGTCCCTAAGTGGAGTTCGTATATCAACATGGGCTCGCGATAGGGGTTGAGTTTTTCACGGGTTTTCATGTAGTCCTGGTCGTGCCATTGGTACCCTTCTAAATCGTATACTTTGGATACGGTATCGGGACGATACGCACTAAAATAGGCGTATGGATCGCTTTTGTATAATACCCTTCCATCGTGGGTATGAATTTCGTATTTATAGGCTTTCCCTTCTAAGTTTTCAGGGATTTCAATGCGGTACACGCCTGAGGCATCAATTTTCGTCATTTGGTGAGTCCAGTTTTGGTAGTTATTAAACTCACCGACGAGATTTACGGCTTTAGCATGGGGTGCATAGACGGTAAAACGTGTGTGAGTAATTCTCTGTTTAGCGTCTTTAACTAGGTGCGCACCAAAGTGTTCGTAAGCATCGATGAGCTCACCTTGATTAAAGTAATACAAGGTATCAGTATTCAATCGTTTCATAGTATCCCTCATTTCAAATATTTCTGGATTTCGTGGAAGTGAAATCCTTCACGTTGAAGTTTTTGGATAAGTCGTTGACGCTCTTTTGGGTTCGTGATATCGTACTGTTTTTGATAGCGTTTGAGTTTTTCTTGAAGCACTTCAGTCTCGTCATGCGGAATCGCGATGCGTTCAATGAGTTCCCTAGCAAGTTCGAGGGGAAATCCTTGTTGGTAGGCTTTACGTTTTAAGTATTGTTGGCGTGAATAGTTTGATTCAAGAGGGCGTTGTTTAACTAAACTATGCACATAGGTTTTACACTTCTCTTGCCAAACGTGTTCAGGGACTTGATTGATGGCTTGATCGATAGCTGTTTCATCATACCCTTGTTTTTGTAGTTTTTGCTTGATGAACTCAGGGCCTTTTAAGTCATAGTCAAGATACTCTTTCATCCGTTGTTCGAGTTGGCGTTGCTCGTTAATATAGTTTTCTTTTTTGAGTTGAGCGACAACACGAGCTAACGTGGAAGGGTGAACATCGTGCGGTTTAAGGGCTTCTTTGATACTTTGTTCGGTATGATCTTTATAGGCTAACTTCGCAATCGCTAGTGCATAGGCTTGAATGTATGCATCCTCTTTAAGAATATCTTTAAAAGTTTTTTCCGACAGTTCTTGGTTAAGGTGAAGACGGTGTTTAAAGACAGTTTCTTGATGAAGGAAGTGTTCTTCGTGTTGCTTATCTCTTATAATCTGAACCCAAAATACGGCTTTTTGCTTAAGGGTAAGCGCGGTAATCTTAATCATTTTTACTGAGCAAGTACTCAATCGCTTCGCGCAATTGGAAATCATTGGCTTTATTTTGTCGGTAGTTTAGCATGGCCTGATTGAGAAATTGAGCGGTTTCAGTATTTAAGGTTGCAGTGGGTTCTAAATTATTCAAGAGCTGAAATTGGTGAATAATATCTTGCATGGCACTATCGAAGTACCCGTCAGTACGGACTGGATAACCGAGTGCATTGAGCATTTTTTGGGCGTTTTCTATTTGACGATGGACGTCATCAAATGCGAAGCTACGCTCGGCACTTATATAAAGAGGTGGAATCATAAATGCTTCGTTTTGTGCGATAAAAATTTGTGGATCATACCCTTCTGTTCCACCGTCAAAATGAACCCAGTTTCCATTTGTAGTACGCCAGACGCCACGGGTAATATGCACATAGTCTCCAGGGACAGTCGTCATTGGAATCCGTGTTTGCACGGTGCCTTTACCAAAGGTTGTTTGGCCGATTAATGTGTATCCACCCGCTTCATGTAGCACGCTCGCAAAGACTTCAGAGGCACTGGCACTTTGGCCATTGATGAGTACGGTGATGGGGTAGTCTTTTTGGTGATCATCTGCGGAATGGTAGTATTGTGTTTGCGAGGTGCCTTGGGCAAAGAACTCAATGCTGAACAAGTTGTTTTTTACTGGTAATACGTAGTTCATTATCGAAACGACACTGACTAAATCACCGCCGCCATTATCCCGCACATCAACAATCAGCCCAGTGATTCCTTGTGATTCAAGTTCTTGAAGGGCTGTATTAAAATTAGCGGCGGTTTCACTGCCGAATATATTGATTTTGATGTAGCCAAAATCACGACCGTTTTGGCTTATAATTTGATAGGTAACTGAGGGGTTTTCGATGCGTTGTCGCGTCATGACTAAGGTAATAATCTCTGGTGCACCACTTCGGACGATACCAAGTTCAACGTCGCTGCCTTCTTCGCCACGGACCGAAAAAACCGCTTCAATGTATGAACGATTTTGGAAATCCACACCGTCGATAAAGCGAATGATGTCACCGACCATTAACCCCGCTGCTTGAGCGGGTGAGTTGGGAAAGATACTCGTAATGACCGCTTGTTCATCAACATTTTGCACGGTGACGCCGATACCGACAAACGATTCACCTTGAGCTTCCTCATACTGACGGGCTTCTTGGGCATCAAAATAATGGGAAAAATCATCGTTAAGTGAGCGAATCATGCCATCGATGGCACCACGCCACAGTGTTTCTGGATCGGGATTTGTATAATGAAAATTAACGATGTGGTTAAACACTTCACTAAAAGCTTGGTTGTCGACCGGTTGAGGTCGACGAAGATTGATGGTTAAACCCGCTAGAAATGCGAGCATAATCGTTATGAGTAATCCACTAACGGTTAAGGCTTTACGCATGTTATTCATCCTCCATTCGGTATGCAAAATCGCCGCGAATTTCATGTGCAGGATTGGCAAAAACAAAAGCACTTGGGTCGATTTCAGCGATAATATTCCGTATTGTATAGTATTCGTCGCGGGTGATAACTGTCACAAGCATTGTCTTTTCAGCTTGTGAGTACCCCCCCTTAATAGGGACCATTGTCACCCCGCGATAGATTTTTTCATAGATGAGGTTTTTAATGGCTTCGGGTGAATCGGTAATAATTTGGACGGTGGTTAGTGTTTTTGCACCGATGACAACACGGTCCGCGACATACCCAGCAATAATCATCGTAAGAATAGCGTATAGGCCTCCTGCTAAGCCATTGGTTTCGTAAAACAATAGGACACCAGATAATATGATGAGGCCATCAATCGCATAGATTGAGTAACTGAGGGGGAGTCTTAGTTTCTTATTTAAAATTTTGATTGGAATATCGGTGCCACCACTCGTGCCGCCATACTTAATGACATACCCAAAACCCAGTCCCATAAAGAATCCACCAAAGGTGATGGCAATAATATAATCTTCCGGTAAGGTCGGCAGAGGGGAAAATCTTTCAAGGAGAAAGAGAAAGAAAGGAAAGACGATAGAACCGTACAAACTTCGGTAAAATGATCGCCAGCCTAAAAAGACCCACCCGAGTAAGAGTAAGAAGACATTCAGCACCAATACCACAAAGGAAATCGGCACATTGAGCAGCTCATTAAAAAGTAATCCAACGCCACTCACACCACCGATGACAAGTTGATAAGGGGCGATAAAGTAGTAAAATCCTGCCACCATTAAAAAGATGCCGATGGTAATCATTGTATAGCGACGGGGAAATGATAATGTATGGATGGGTGTTGACATATTATTGCTCCTTAACTCGGGATTTTAAGTAGGCTTGAATAAACGGATTGAGGTCGCCGTCTAACACTTTTTGAACGTTACCGGTTTCAACTTCGGTACGGTGATCTTTAACCATGCTGTAAGGGTGCATGACGTAGGAACGAATTTGGCTACCAAAGTCGATGCTTTGATTGTTCGCTTTTAAACTTGAAATGGTTTCTTTTTGCTTTTCTAGTTCGCGCTGATAAAGCTTTCCTTTTAAAATTGTTAACGCCCGATCACGGTTTTTTATTTGGCTTCGTTCATTTTGGCATGTGACCGTGAGTTTTGTCGGTAAATGGGTGATTCTAACTGCAGAGTCGGTTGTGTTAACACTTTGGCCACCTGCACCACTTGAGCGATAGGTATCGATTTTTAAATCGCTTTCGTCAATGGCGATATCAATGGTGTCATCAATCTCAGGGATAACATTGATACTCGCAAAACTTGTATGACGGCGACCGGAGGCATCAAAGGGGGATATACGAACCAGTCGATGTACACCGTTTTCAGCTTTAAGCATACCATATGCGTTCGCTCCTGATACGGTGAATGTTACACTTTTTAAACCTGCCTCAAGACCATCTTGATAGTCGTTTATATCGATTTTATATCCTTCATTTTCAGCGTAGCGCGTCACCATTCGATAGAGCATACTAGCCCAGTCTTGTGATTCGGTTCCACCAGCACCAGGATGGACTTCAACAATGGCATTGAACCGATCGTATTCTTCAGAAAGATAGAGGTTTGTTTCTAAGTTTTCTAATAGTTTGTGAAAATGATTAAGATCACGTTCGAGGGTCTCAACTTCTTCACCCATTTCAAGCAGTTCAAGGGCAACCTCTAAATCTTCAAATGCAGTTTTAACGTGTTGGTATTGCTTTAAACTCTGTTTTAATCTCTTTAGTTCTTCAATGGTTTTTTGCGCGGTTTGATGATGATCCCAAAACGTGTTTTCATAAGTTTTTGCTTCGATTGTTTGAATTTCTTTTTGGAGTGCGTCTATGTTTAAAAAACCTTCGAGTTCTACTAAGGTTTTTTGTGCATTTTCCAGTTCTGTTTTTAGTTCTTGATACTCCATAATTTCACCTGCTTACGGTTGATAAAGACTCAAGCTGAGCTTGAGTCTTTATCATTATCTTCCATGACAATGCTTGTATTTCTTACCACTACCGCATGGGCAGGGCTCATTTCTACCGACTTTTTGTGAACGCTTAGGTTCTCTTCTTTCCGCTTGTTCTTTGCCTGAATAGGTTGCTGTAGGTTTAGCCACTTGAACACGTTGTAAGTTATCTCGAACCACGGCGCGTAGCACATAACGTGTCGTGTCTAGCTCGATTGCCGCAACCATTTCTTCAAACATTTGAAAGCCAATTTCTTGGTACTCACGTAACGGGTTTTGCTGCGCATAGGAACGAAGTCCAATGCTTTGACGCAGTTCACTCATTTGATCGATGTGTTTTACCCAGTGGGTGTCAACAACACGTAAGAGTACCGCTTTTAAGAACTCGTTAAATTTCGCTTCGCCAAACTTGTCGAGTTTGTTTTTTAAGTCGTCATCAATGGTTTCTTTGATGTACGCATAAGATGCATTTGCATCACTTGAAAGTTTGTTTTCTTCTAAGGTTCCTGGCGCTAAAAATTTGCCATCGATGCTTTCGAATAACGCCTTAGTATCCAACGCGGGGATTTTCTTTTCAAAATCGGTATGTTGTTGAATCAGTCGATCGAACTGACGGTAAAGCATTTCAACAACGATGTCATCAATTTTGTCGAGCATAAGAATATCGCTACGTTGTTTATAGATGATTTCACGCTGTTTACGTAACACTTCATCGTATTGTAAAACGGTTTTCCGACGATCAAAGTTATTGCCTTCAATTTGCCGTTGTGCCCGTTCAATAAAACGTGAGAAAAACTTGAAGTCGATAGGTTTTTCACTATCTTGTCCTTTGGCTTTTGTGACAAACTCCAAACGATTTTTGAAACGTTCGCCACCAAAACGACGCATTAAGTCATCTTCTGCCGATAGGAAGAACCGTGAGTAACCAGGATCCCCTTGGCGTCCACTACGACCACGAAGCTGATTGTCAATTCGTCGAGCCTCATGACGTTCGGTGCCGATGACAGCAAGACCACCAAGTTCTTTAACGCCTTCACCAAGTTTAATATCGGTACCGCGTCCGGCCATGTTTGTTGCAATGGTCACGGAATATTTCTTCCCGGCATTTTCGACGATTTCCGCTTCACGTTCATGCTGTTTTGCATTTAAGACATCGTGTTTTACCCCGCGACGTTTTAAGAGTTTACTTAAAAGTTCACTGCTCTCGATTGAAATCGTCCCTACAAGGATCGGTTGCCCTTTAGTATGACGTGTTTTGATTTCATCGGCAATCGCGTTGTACTTTGCTTTCATGGTCGCAAAAATCATATCGTTGGCATCTTCGCGAACGACTGGCATATTTGTCGGAATTTCAATAACCAACATGTTGTAGATGTTTCTAAACTCTTCTTCCTCTGTTTTTGCCGTTCCTGTCATCCCGGCGAGCTTACTGTACATTCTAAAAAAGTTTTGGAAGGTAATCGTTGCGAGCGTTGAGGTTTCTTTTTTAATTTCAACGCCTTCTTTAGCTTCCAGCGCTTGATGAAGGCCTTCACTGAACTGGCGTCCATGCATTAAGCGTCCGGTGAACTGGTCAACGATGATGACTTGGTTGTCTTGGACAACATAATCAACGTCTAAGTCCATTGTATAGTTTGCTTTAATCGCGTTGTTAATATGATGTAATAATCCAACGTGATCGAGATCATATAGATTATCGACACTAAAGTATCGTTCTGCTTTGGCAATGCCATCTTCAGTTAAGTTTACGGTTTTTGACTTTATGTCGACCTCATAATCTTCATCCGCGAGTGTTTTCACAAACGCTTGGGCTTGTAAATAGAGGTTTGCCGTTTGCTTCGCACCACCGGAAATAATTAATGGTGTTCTTGCCTCATCGATTAAAATCGAATCGACCTCATCAATAATCGCAAAGCTTAACGGGCGCTGAACCATGTCTTCTTTATAAATGACCATGTGGTCACGTAAATAATCGAACCCAAGTTCGTTGTTTGTTGAGTAAAGAATGTCACAAGCATAGGCTTCACGCTTTTCATCTTTATTAAGCTCACGATGGTTTAAGCCAACTGTTAGACCGAGATACTTGAAGATATCGCCGATTTCTCCTTCAGCTTCACGTTTTGCTAAGTAATCATTTACCGTAACAATGTGTACACCGTGACCACTTAATGCATTTAAGTATGCTGGCATAACTGCGGTTAAGGTTTTACCTTCACCGGTTTTCATTTCAGCAATGTTGCCTTGATGAATAACTCGTGCACCCATTATTTGCACCTTAAATGGGGTCATACCGGTGACACGGGTGCTGGCTTCTCTTACTAGGGCGTATGCTTCAGTTTCGATATCATCCAGCGTTTCTCCGTTTTTGAGTCGTTGTTTAAAGGCTTCTGTCGCTTTTACAAAGTCTGCTTCAGAGTAATCTTTATAGCGATCATAAAGCGCAATCACTTGATCTGCAAAAGCCTCGAGCTGTTTCCGTGCTCTTCGGCTTGGGTCAAATAGTTTTTTTAACATAAATTCCACCTCGTTTTGTCATGAATATCATATCATAAAGGGCTTTTATAAAAAAGGGTTTTACCATAATCTCAAAAAAAGTGCGCCGCCTTGGCGCACTTTAGATTATTCAGTTTCTATGACCGCGTATTTACCATCGTTTCTTAAGTAGACAACGTTTGTTTTTTCACTAATATCATCTCTATAAATAAAGAAGTCATGTCCCAGCATTTCCATCGCGGTAATCGCTTCATCGGTACTCATGCGTTCTAATACAATATTTTTCTTTTTGACAGGGGTTCTAACAAGTTCTCTTTCAAGTGCTTCTAAATCAATATCTTCGTTAAAGATTTCCGCGACCCCGTCTTTCTTTTGTAAACTGCGGGTAATCTTTGTTTTATTTTTACGAATTTGACTTTCGAGTTTATCAATGGCTAAGTCGATCGCTGCGTACATGTCGTCTTCACTGACTTCTGCACGCATTGTATAGTACTTTGTCGGTATGGTGACCTCTACACGGTGGTGATCTCTGTAGGTTTTGCAAACGACAAATGCATCGAGTTCGTCCCTAAAGTATCGTTCTACTTTTTCTAACTTGTCTTTGGCATAGTTTTCGATTGCTTCGGTGACTTTAAATCCATTTTTGCCACGTACTTCAACTAGCATAATCTCATCTCCTTTAGGTTAATATAGTTTTATTATATCATAGAACTATTTAAGCGTAAAAGATTACATTTAAACTTCTAATTTTTCTAGGATGTTCATCACAGTTTGTTCGATGGGAATGTGGTAGAAAAGTTTTAATGGGTTAAAGAGTTTACCGAGAATGAGAAACCCTTCAGGGTGTTTTTCCCATTCTGGTTGATAGTATAATGAGGGGGTTTTTTCCCTAATAATCGTGTGAAAAAACTGGTGAGTCAATGCGGGGTGGTCACCATGATGATAGGTGGTCATTTCTAAGTAATTATAATCGAGGGGCAGTACTGCTAAGTTGGGTTGGCGTTTTAAAAGGGTTTCACAAATAACACATATTTTGAACAAAGAAAACAATGTTTCAAAGCTTTGGGGTCTAACAAAAAAGTGATGGCAGATGGCGCAATGTGGCATAAAAAAACCTCCTTTTCATTAATAATACGAAAGGATGGTTTTATTTCTTTTAGCGAACGATAAAGAGCAATAAAAGTAGACTGAGAAACACCGTTGCAAAACCGAAGAGTAAATAGTTTCTAGCTTGTTGCATGTTTTGTTTTAAGACGTGCAGGTAGCTTAAGCTAAACCAAACGCCACTTAAAAACACAAAACTTAGTGCTACCCAAACATCACTTCGACCAAGTCGGGTGAATAAAAAAATGACCATAAGAAAAATTAATGCGATTAAACCGTAGATAAGCTTTGAGATAAACCGCTCCATGTCATCACCTCGCAACTCTATTATAGCGTATCGTTGCTTTTTCAGCTACAAAAAAGAGCCTTTTTATCGGCTCAATATTGTTTTTCTTCAATGGTGCCTTTTAGAAAAGCATGCATATTAAAGGCAAGTGCTTCAAGTTCGTTTTCACCAGGGAAGAGCACGATGTCCCCAAGGTGCTCAATCGTTTCAATGAGAGGTTGGACAATGTCTTGATTGTAAGCGAGTCCACCGGTTAAAATGATGGCATCGAGGTGGCCTTTTGTAATCGCGTAAAGGGCCCCGATTTCTTTCGCTATTTGATAAACCATGGCTTTAACCACTCGATTGGCTTCAACCCGACCGCTCGCTAACATATCGGAAACTTCTTCTGCATCCTTGGTGTTGAGGTAGCTAAACATCCCCCCGAAACCTTGGATGAGTTTTTTTAAGTCATCTTTTGAGTATTGACCACTGTAAGCCATGTCGATGATGCTGCAAACCGGTAGACTTCCTGAACGTTCAGGTGACATGGGTCCATCGCCATCAAGGGCATTGTTGACATCGACAACCCGTCCTTGTTTATGATAGCCAATACTAATGCCACCCCCTAGGTGGGCCACGATTAAGTGAAGTTCTTCATAGGGAATATTGACTTTATCGGCATAATGTCGAGCAACGGCTTTTTGATTTAAAGCATGAAATAAACTCCGGCGTGTCACACCGTTCAGTCCTGACATTTTGGCAATCGTAGACATTTCATCGACCACTACAGGATCAGCGATATACGCTTTTTTACCAACTTGTGAGGCGAGTTCATAAGCGATTAGCCCGCCCAAATTTGATGCGTGAGAGCCATAAGTGTGGTTTCTTAAGTCATGAATCATCGCTTCGTTTACTTCATATAACCCACTATCAAGTGGTTTAAGTAGTCCACCGCGGGCAATGAAACCGTCGATATCTTCTAAAGAAAAATCGTATTCATTTAAAAAATCTAAAATCACTGTTTGACGTAGCGGGATTTGATCAGCTAAGGTTTCAAAGGCTAAAATCTCGCTGTCAGTATGACGAATCGTAGTTTTAGCAATGCGTTTTAAGCCATTAAATATCGCTACTTTTGTACTCGTAGATCCAGGATTGATCGTTAAGATCTTCATCTTGGACACCACCTTAAGCTTTAGTTTTTTTTACAACACTCATACCCAGTTCAACGGCTTTTTCGTTGAGAGTTATTAGCTTGGCTTTTTCACCGGAGAAGATTTTTTTAAAGACGGTGAATAACGCCTCTTTTTCAAAGACGCCGGTGCGTTCGATATAGGCCCCTAACATAATCATATTGGCAACTTTTAAGTTACCGAGTTTGAGGGCGAGATTATTAATATCTAGCGGAATGACTTCGATGTCGCTACGGTATTCATAGTCTTTCACTAATGATGAGTTGACGAAAAGGATGCCGTTGGGTTTAATTTTCTTCTCAAATTTTTGCAAGGATGGTAAGTTCATCGCAATGACTGTATCGGGGGTGCTTATGACTGGTGAGGCAATCATTGTATGGGCGATAATTACGGAACAGTTTGCCGTGCCTCCTCGGGTTTCAGGACCATAAGATGGAATCCAAATTGTGTGTAAATCTTCGTTGGTTGCTGCGTAGGACAACACTTGTCCCATTAACATAACACCTTGGCCACCGAACCCAGCAACAATTAGTTTTTCCTCATTAGTTTTCATCGGTTGCCTCCTCTGTTGCATCTTTATAGACTCCAAGAGGATAATAAGGGATTAAATGATCGACCGCCCATTGAATCGAATCAGTGGGGTTAATACCCCAGTTAACCGGACAGGTTGAGACAAACTCAATCATTGAGAATCCTTGTTTTTTGGTTTGGACATCAAAGGCTTTTTCTATGGCTTTTTTCGCTTTACGAACATGTTTGGGATCGTGGACGCTTACGCGTTCTAAGTAGGTTGCTCCGGGGATGGTCGCAAGCAATTCGCTCATTCTTAATGGTAATCCTGTATCTTCTTTTTTTCGCCCCATTGGCGACGTTGTAGTTTTTTGATCGATAAGGGTAGTGGGTGCCATTTGGCCACCTGTCATACCATAAATCGCATTGTTCACAAAAATGACCGTCACGTTTTCACCACGATGGGCAGCGTGCACTATTTCAGCCATACCGATTGAGGCTAAGTCACCGTCGCCTTGATAGGTAAAGACAGTGGCTTCGGGACGGACACGTTTAATCCCTGTTGCGACGGCAGGCGCACGACCATGGGCGGCTTGTTGCATGTCGCAATTGAAAAACTCGTAGCTCATAACACTACAACCAACACTCGCGATGCCTACGGAAGTATCGAGTAATCCTTTTTCTGCTAAGACTTCACCGACAAGTTTATGGATGATTCCGTGGGTGCAACCAGGGCAATAGGTTAAGTCACGTTTTACTAACCCTTCTGTGGGTTTATACACTGTTTGAGTTTTCATTGATTTCGCCCCTTTACGATTTTTTTCACTGCATCGACGATTTCTTGAGTTTCTGGCACAACGCCACCGGCACGGCCATAAAACTCAACATTTAAACGCCCATTATTCGCAAGGTGAACATCTTGATTCATTTGTCCTAAACTCATCTCAACAGTAAGAAGTGTATGGACCGTATCGGGTAGTTGCTTGAATGCTTTCCGTGGGAAAGGCCAAATTGAAATAGGCCGTATCATGCCGACATTAATGCCTTCTTCTTTCAACGCAGCAATGGCACTTCTAGCTACCCTAGCCATGGTGCCATAGGCTACAATTACCACTTCAGCTTGATCGATATTAATCAGCTCATAACGCTGTTCATTTTGAATCATTTCATCGTATTTTGCTTTTAGTTTTAAGTTGTGTCTTTCTAAATCATAGGCGTCAAGATGCAAAGAGACGATCGTATTACGCTTGCCGCGCTCACCGGAGTGACCATCGGCGGCCCAATCTTTCGCTTGCAACGTTTTTTTCGGCACCTCTTTATCGATTTCCACAGGCTCCATCATTTGACCGATTAAACCGTCGACGGCAATGATGACGGGATTGCGATAGTAATCCGCCAAGTCAAACGATTGCTTGACAATATCCACGGTTTCTTGAAGCGATTCTGGTGCAAAGGCCAATAAATGATAATCGCCATTGCCGCCCCCACGGGTAATTTGATTGTAGTCTCCTTGACTCGGTTGAATGCCGCCAAGTCCAGGTCCACCACGCATTACACTAATAATGACACAGGGAAGCTCTGCACCCGCCAGGTAGCTTATACCTTCTTGTTTTAAAGCAATCCCTGGACTCGATGATGAGGTTAATACTCTAGCGCCGGCACCTGCTGCGCCGTAAACCATATTGATTGCCGCGACTTCACTTTCTGCTTGGACAAAAACACGGCCTTCTTTAACCATATGATACGATAAGTATTCTGGTATTTCATTTTGGGGTGTGATAGGGTATCCAAAAAACGCATCACAGCCACCTTTAATTGCGGCAAGAGCCATCGCTTCATTGCCTTTCATTAGGACTTTTCCCATACTTTCACTCCTTTACGAAACGTTCGACGGTAATCACTGAATCCGGACACATCATCGCACAAAAACTACAGGCGATGCATTTTTCTGGATCATTTACAATTAACGGGGTATAACCCTTTTTGTTCGTCGTTGTTGTATCCAATTCTAATATATGGACTGGACAATACGATATGCATAGTGCACACCCTTTACATTTGTCTGTATTAATAATAATTCTACCTTTTGCCATAATGTCCTCCTATACCAAGCGTCTTTTCTGCGAGATATCGTCTTAAGCTTAGACGTTCACCGAGGAAGTCCCCTGTGGCTTTGACGTGTTCCTCAACGCATGTATATTTTATTGGTATATCTTTTTTCTTGGAAACTTCTTTTAAAATATTCTCGCCCGCTCGAATCACTGACTCATCGGTGAAATCCATGAGGTTAGTGTTATTGATTAGTCCAGTGATGCGTAGCTGACTGGCCGCTTCTAGATCATCGATGGTGGCAAGTATTTTAGCCACTGAGTCGGTTTCTTCGCGATAGATATTCACAACCATTAACACATCGATTTCATCGAGGTTTTTAATAAACGCATCAAACTGTTTCATTAACTTAGCACCATGGCGGGTACCACCAAGGTCATAGACGGCCTTTAAATCCTTATTAACAAAAGGACGACTCCCTTTCGAACTAATGAAAGGGAGATCGCTTCCTGATGCATTCTCAATCGTTGATTCAATTACATCAATGCCGTTTTCCTTTAAGAAGGTACTAATGGAGCGAGAACGGAAGTACGGGTTGATGATATCGAGATCGACAAGCGTATTTAACGATTTTTTTAGCGCTAAGTTAACCGCGATTTCCGACTTACCAGACCCATAGTGTCCAGTAAGTATGGTTATGCGTTTCACTAGCGTTTGATGTAGTTAGCGCGAAGGTTACTAATGGTTTTAATGCGTTCTTTAGCAAAGAGTTTTGCTGCTTGTTGTGTGTGGGTGTCGTTTTCACGTGCTAAGCGGTAAACATCTCTCATGCGGTCGTAAATGCGGCTAATATCACGCTTTGCTTTCTCACGGTTGTAGCCTTGTAACTCATGATAAACGTTAATTAAACCGCCGGCGTTAATGACGAAGTCAGGGGCATAAAGAACGCCTGCTTCTTTTAACATATTGCCGTGTTTTTCTTCGTCTTCTAAAACATTGTTTGCGGTGCCCGCAACGATTTTACATTTAAGCTGTGGAATCGTTTGGTCATTCATCACGGCGCCAAGGGCACACGGAGCAAAGACATCGACTTCAAGACCATAAATATCGTCCGGTTGAACAAACTCGACTTCAGGAAACTCTTTTTTAACTTTATTGATGTGTTGCTCATTAATTTCTGTGAAATAGATTTTTTTCGCTTTCGCTTCAAGTAGATAGCCGATTAAATAGTAGCCTGTTTGACCTGCGCCTTGAACTGAAAAAGTGCGCCCTTCAATGGTCATATCGCCATAGACTTCTTCGAGTGATGCCTGGATTCCGTGAAACGCACCAAGCGCAGTCATCGGTGATGGATTGCCACTCTTACCTTCAAGTCCTACAACATAGTCTGTTTCCATATTGACATAATCCATATCTTTGGTTGAGGTATTAATATCTTCGGCAGTAATATACCGTCCGTTTAAGCTTTGAACATATCGTCCAAGTCCACGGAAGTATGCTTCACTTTTCACTTTGGAAGCATCACCGATCAATACGGTTTTACCGCCACCAAGATTAAGCCCTGCAGCCGCTGCTTTATAGGTCATGCCACGTGCTAAACGTAAGACGTCTAATGTCGCATCGTCTTCTTTTTCATAGTTCCAAAGACGGGTTCCTCCGAGTGCTGGACCTAATGTTGTGTCATGAATACATGTAATGCCTTTAAGACCTGTGGTTTTGTCATAAAAAAACACCAGTTGTTCATAGCCGTGTTTTTCCATGTACTCAAATTTTTTCATAATTTCCTCCTTAAGAATGTCTCTCAAAATTAAACGCCATCCGATGAAAGCGTTTTTACATAACGATTATAACATTTTAAACTTTAAGTTTCAATGATTATTGACGGAAAAAATTAAAATCATTTCAAACAGCTGTATGACAAATTTTACGGTAAATAAAAAACCCTTTTGCGAAGGGTTTTCAGTGTTTTATACAACAATATTAACGAGTTTTTTTGGCACAACAATGACTTTTTTTATCGGTTTACCTTGAATAAAGGCTTGAACTTTTTCATTGTTGATTGCTAGGTTTTCAATGGTTTCTTTTGAAGCCTCTAATGAAACCTCAATTTTATCTCTTACCTTCCCGTTGACACTCACGACAATGGTTGCGGTCTCTTCGATAATTTTCTGCGGATCGGCAACCGGATATGACGTATCAGCCAGTTGGGTCTTTTGTCCGAGTAGGGCGTTGATTTCTTCGGTAATGTGTGGGGCAAATGGGTTGAGCAGTTTAAGTAGGTCTAAGTAAGTAGACTGACTAATTGATGTTTGTTTTGCTAAGAAGTTTGTCAAAGCCATCATTTTAGCAATGGCGGTGTTAAATTTCGTCGCTTCAATATCACTGGAGACTTCGGCGATGGTTTTATGAAGTTCAGTGATAACCTTAGTGTCATCACTTTCTGAACCAATGGTGTCTTTGAGACGCCACACTTTGTCGAGGAAACGACGGCAGCCTTTGATTCCTGAATCACTCCAGGGAGTGGGTTGTTCGTAATCACCGATAAATAAAATGTAAAGTCTTAACGTATCGGCCCCGTAGGCCTCAATCATTTCCATAGGATCGACCACGTTGCCTTTTGATTTACTCATTTTATCGCCATCAGGACCAAGGATTAAACCTTGTGCCGTGCGTTTTTTATACGGTTCAGCTTGGGGCACAACACCGATATCATGCAAGAACAAATGCCAGAATCGCGAGTAAATAACATGGCGTGTCACATGCTCCATACCACCGTTATACCAATCGACAGGCATCCAGTACTTTAGTTTATCGTAAGCGGCTAGTGCCGCTTTATTATGTGGGTCAGTGTACCGTAAGAAATACCATGAACTCCCTGCCCATTGCGGCATTGTATCGGTTTCACGACGCGCTGGTTTACCGCATTTTGGACACGTTGTATTGACAAACTCAGGAATTAAAGCTAACGGACTTTCCCCGGTTTCAGAGGGGGCAAAGGCTTCAACATCAGGTAGCCGAATCGGTAAATCTTCTTCTTTTACGCCCACCATACCACAATCATCACAATGAACGATTGGAATCGGTTCTCCCCAATAGCGTTGGCGATTAAAGGCCCAGTCTTTCATTTTATAATTGATTGCTTCTTTACCAAGTTTCTCTGTTTCAAGTACGGCAATCATCTTTTTGATTGCCGCGTTCACATTAAGGCCATTCAAGTAATCACTATTGACAAGAATTCCTTCCTCCGTGTCGGTGTAGGCTTCTTGACTAAGGTCACCCCCTTGAATGACTTCTACAATATCCAATCCATAGGTTTTTGCAAAATCATAATCTCTAGAATCGTGACCAGGAACGGCCATAATTGCTCCAGTGCCATACCCCATCATAACGTAGTCTGCGACGAAGACTGGGATGGCTTTTTTTGTGCCTGGATTGAGCGCCGTTAAGCCTTCGATTTGAATCCCGGTTTTATCTTTGACGAGCTGGGTTCGTTCAAACTCGGTTTTATGCTTTGCTTGCTGTTGATAGTGTTTTATTTCAGCGATGTTCGTAATGATATCGGCATAGTTTTCTATTAGTGGATGTTCCGGTGCAATAACCATGAACGTCGCACCAAATAAGGTGTCCGGTCGGGTGGTAAAGACGGTGAGTTGGTCATCGACTTCAGCAATCTTAAAAGTGATCTCTGCTCCTAGGCTTTTCCCAATCCAGTTTTCTTGTTCGGTTTTGATGCGAGGTAAGGTTTCTAAATCTTCTAGTCCTTCTAAGAGTTTTTCCGCATAAGCGGTAATTTTGAGAAACCAAACGTCTTTTTCTTTTTGTTCAACTTTGCTGTCACAACGGTCGCATTCGCCGCCTTGACTTTCCTCGTTTGAAAGCACGACTTTACACGATGGACAAAAGTTGACGTAGGTTTTATTACGGTAAGCCAGTCCATGCTCAAACAATTTTAGAAAAATCCATTGGGTCCATTTAAAGTAATCGGGATCTGTCGTATCGACAAGCCGTTTAAAATCAAATGCATACCCCATCGCTTGAAGTTGTTTTGTAAAGGTTTCAATGTTGTTGTCGGTAACAATACGAGGGTGAACTTTTTCTTTAATGGCGTAGTTTTCTGTCGGCAAGCCAAACGCATCGAAGCCAATAGGGAAAAGTACATTATAACCTTCCATACGACGTTTTCTAGCGATTATTTCTAAGCTTGTGTAGGCCCGAATATGACCGACATGCATGCCTGTTCCCGATGGATAAGGGAACTCTACGAGGGCGTAATATTTTGGTTTATCACTTTTATCAAGCGCACTAAACACATGGTTTTGATACCAGTAATTTTGCCATTTTTTTTCAATTTCTTTGGGATGATAGTGCATTGTAAAACCTCCTTCAATAAAAAACGCCCTTAATCAATAAGGACGAAATAATTCCGCGGTACCACCTTAGTTCTAGATATCTAGCACTCATCTCTTTAACGCAGAGTTGCGGTGTAAGCTCACGGGTTGCACCTACACAGCTCCCCAGACTAATTCATAAGGGTTTATCTTAGTTTCCACCAACCACTAAGTCTCTTTTAATAAAGGGCCTTACTACTCTTTCTGGTTCTTCGCTTGACATCATGATAGCATATGTTTATCGATAGTGCAAGCCTTGATTAAGCTTATTGTCGGTAGACACGATTTTGGATTTCTAAGGTTAATCGGTTCATTTGTCGGAAGGCAACTAAAAGAAGAATGATTAAAACAAAAAAGCTGAAGTTCCATAAACTATTAAAGATTAAAACTATATACAAAGCGGTGCCTGCATAAGTCATCATCACAAACATTTGTTTCAGTGGAATCATCGGTAAACGGGCGCGGGTTAAAAAGGTATTTAATGTAATGAAAACACTAAACAAAAACAAGCCTGAAAGAAGACTCGAAATAACGTAGAGGCTTCCCCAAACTGCACGGTACTCTATAATTAAGTCATCGACAGCGCGAAAAACCAGCACTTCAAACTGGGATGGATTGGTGGTTAACATGGCGAAGTCAAGGTTATGAACGGAACGGTTTAGTTCACTTAATGGTATCTCAAAGCTGCTTGCGCCAAGCAGGGTTCTGCCGTACAAAATCAACGATTGATCATGGATAATAAAATGAAGCGTATTGGTTGGATAATCACTGGGAGCTTGGCTAGATTCAGTATTGATTGAAAAGGTAAGGTTTCCCATTTGATAAAAGGTATGTTGGGTCGGCTCATCACAGATTAACTGCGCATCTTCAAGCTTGCAGTTGGTTTCTAAAGGGACCATGTCATTCATGATCGATTGCTTAGTTGTGCCAGAAACACCAGTGAAGGCTAAAATCATAATAACCATCGAGACACTCATAAACAATGCGAAAAAAAGCATGTATCCCAATGCCTTAAAGAGCGAGTCGTTACGGTATTGAATGAGTGCACCTGGGTTCACTAAGCTTTCTCGAATACGATTTAGCATATTATCACCGTTTACATTATATCATAAAGCGGTGATTATCGGCGGAATATGTTAAAATGTTTATGGGTGATCTTTATGGACTTTAAACGTTCAGACAAACGCTATCGGACATTGGATGATTATTTGAAAAATCGCTTCGGAAAGAAGGTTTTTAAAGTGGCCTTAAACGGTCGTTTCACCTGTCCAAATAAAGATGGCACTAAAGGAGTTGGAGGGTGTATTTTTTGTAGTCCTTCAGGATCTGGTGACTACGCGGGTGACCCTTGTGAAACATTGCAAAATCAGTACCATAAAGTGAAGAGTTCGATGCTTAAAAAATGGCCTGACGCGTACACAATAGGGTATTTTCAAGCGAACACGAACACCTATAAAGATGTCGTGACGTTGCAGCAACTTTTTGATGAGGCTTTATCGCTTGATGCACAGATGGTTGGGCTAGCGATTGCAACGCGATGTGATGCGTTGGATGAGGCTAAAATCAGGCTTCTAAGTGCGCTCAATCAGCGCACTTATCTACAGGTAGAACTCGGTTTACAAACCATTCATGAAGGCACTGCGCAATGGATGAATCGCGGGCATGATCTCAGCTGTTTTAATCAAGCGGTGAGGGCATTACGAAAAGCAAACATTGATGTTGTTGTGCACATAATTAATGGTTTTCCGATGGAAGACGAAGCAATGATGATTGAAACGGTAAAACACCTTAATACCCTCGATATTCAAGGACTTAAAATCCATATGCTACATGTTATGAAAGGGACACAGTTAGGCGCTCTTTATGAAAAAAAGCCGTTTGCGATGTTAAGCCTTGCGTCCTATGTCGATATCACTATAAAACAACTTGAAGTTTTGGATCCAAACGTAATTGTCCACCGAGTGACTGGCGATAGTCCCAAAGCGTCGTTGATTGCCCCCTTGTGGACACTAAAAAAGTTTGTTGTGATGAATGAAATCGATAAAAAAATGCGTGCATTAAACACGCATCAAGGTCGGCTATTTGATGATAAATCTAACGGTTTTAAGATATAATCGGTGGCTTCAATGAAGTGAAGTAATGCTAGTAAATCAGCGCTGCCACCCGGAGAGATAAACCGTGCTTTGCAGTCATTTGAATACGCTTTATACGCCTCAAAATTAAACGGTTGTTCTAAAAAATCTTTTGCGGAGTTTTGAAATTGCCTGAGAACCTCAATCGAGGTTCTTTTTATTATGGTTGTATCGTCTAAAGTACTCGCGATGTGAAGCAGTTTTTGGTAGTCGTTATCGTACTTTTTGGGGTACCAGGAAAAGAGACTTGGAAAGCCGTTTGAAACTTCTTCACGAATACCACCAAGCTGGTATTCTTTGTAACAGTATTCACCAAATGAACGCGGTTTTTGCTGATTCATGTTTTTGAAGTCTGATGCAATCATGGGTTGTATGTCGTGTTTTAATTCACTGAGACAGTGCTTTAGCGTCGTTTGCTGAAAGATGGCCTTTGTGTAATACGGTAAGAACGCACCAAAAATAAAGATGGCTCCCTTATGGGTGTTAATATTTTTAGTTGCTTCAAACATGGCGCTTTCAGCGAGTTTGCCGATCGTTCTTAAAGGTTCAAGTGAAATCGAATGGTTTTCCCCTTGTTGAATGAAATCATAAAAAAACGGGGTTAATACACGGATGGATGTTAAGAAGTGGCGATAATGCATATCGTCGTGAATACCGGAATCCCGAAAACTAACCAATCCTAGTTTAGGGTAGAGGGCGAGTTCTTTTCGGAGGGCGGTGGCAACACTTTCAGCAAGATAATGTTTAAGGTAATCTATGACATGATGAGAAACATGTTCCCTTAAAGTGTTGATTGAATGACGTTTAAGGACAGCACACTGATGGGCTGGATCGTGGCATAGATAGCATTTTCGTCTAGCCATGTTTAAATCTTCACGGGTGATGGGTGTTCCATGGTCATAAACATCAAGATCGATATAGCGACCGAGTGGATGATGGTTTTCAAAATAAACGGTCTGTTTTTTAAGCTGTTTAGCCTTGCCGGTGATCGTATAAACAATTGTGTCCCCGGCTTCACTTTGGATTTGCTGGCAAGCGGTAAAGCTAAATATCGCGCGGATCAAGTGATTAAACAGTTTGAGTAGGATCGCGGTTGTGATGGTGTTTTTAGGCCAACCCGGCTGATTGGCCTTCAGTGTTAAGCAAACGGGGGATTGGGTTGTCAACGCGTGGAGTTGATGGTTACGTTGATCTTTTGCTTGAATCAGCCGTGACTCAATGTCTTTGGTCATGGTCTTTAATCCGCGCAATCGTTTTTGTGCCTTCCTCGGTTTTTAACCACTGATAGGTCGTCTCCGTTACATAAGGTTTCACAGCCTCTAAGCCATTCTTCTTTAATAGTTTACGGACTGTTGAGGCGCTGATAGGAATATTATCAAGCGTCTTTCTTGGAATAATATGAAAGCGATGGTTTAAGTATTTTTTCATTGTTTGATTATACATTTCTGTCATCGGACTTAACGGTTCTTCACCAACATATCGGTCTTGAATGTTTAAGATTTTCATATAGTATTCTTTAAAGACTAACACATCGATTAAGGCGTGTTCTTCACGGATTTTTGTTTCATTTTTCATAAAGTACTTAGG
Organism: Candidatus Izemoplasma sp.; assembly: GCA_007117885.1. Taxonomy (GTDB): domain Bacteria; phylum Bacillota_I; class Bacilli_A; order Izemoplasmatales; family Izemoplasmataceae; genus CSBR16-104. The sequence continues at coordinate 18,194 of SKFS01000088.1, read as the reverse complement.
AAATGTTGCGTACGATACTAAGTAGTCCAAAGTTGGTAAAACGGTCACATTAGTCAGCGATTGGCAGGCGTTTTTGACAATCTTAAAACGGCTTTCAAAAGGAAAGACACTCCGTTCTTCGCTCACGACAAAAACAAGCACATCTGCATGTTTTGAGGCGACGGTTTCAATTAAGTGATAATGGCCTTTTGTCATTGGGTTGGCGTTGACGACAATCGCAGCTTTTGGTTTGTTTGAAAGGTGATAGTCGGTTTTTAGCTGGTGGAGTTTTTCTTCGATGTTGTCCCCTCCTTCTAAGAGAGCCACATCAATGGTTTGCACGATTTTCTTAAGTCCTAAAGCTTTAAATAAATGCGCTTGGTCGTCTTTGGTATACACAAAGTAATGGTTGATGCCGCGTTTTGCTAAACGCTTGATCATTTCTGTCATCAGTGTTGCTAGGAGGTTTTGTCCTTGGTATTGAGGTTCGATGGCAATGCATTTAATAATATTATGGCTTGTGCTTGCAGTAGCGATCAAGGTTTGGTTGTCTTTGATGACGATGGTTTGATCAATATCTTCTTCGTAATGAAGCTTAAACTTGTTTAAAAATGCTTTAACCTGTTGTTTTTCTTCATCGAGTACAATGTCATGAAACAGCATTGTCTCACCTTCTTTTTTTAGTGTAGAGTGTATCAATAATCTGGCCATCCCGATCTTCAACAACACCTAAAGGTTGATCTCTAAGATCGTATTCTTGGGGGATTCCAGTGTAAGCATAGGCTTTTTCTAAAAGCGCTTCGATAGGGTAAATCGGCAGGTGACTCTCTTTTAATCGATCTAGTAAATCCAGGCGTAGAGGGTTGATCGCAATCCCTCGTTCGGTCACTAAAATATCGATGTTTTTACCACGGGTGGTAATGGTGTTCACACGTTTTTTAATGATCGGTGTGCGGGCTTTAAAAAGGGGTGTTACAATGAGGCTTACAAAGCTATCTGTCGCGGTATCACTATGGCCTCCAGAACCACCGATGATGGTGTTATAGGAGTCAGTTGTTACGTTAACGTTAAAGTTAAGATCGATCTCTGTCGCCCCTAAAATTACGAGGTCGAGATTTTTGATGACGCGGTTTTGGTTGTCTGGGTTAGCATAGTCGCTAGCACTGATGGCAATATGCGAGGGGTTTGTTTTTAAACTTTGGATGGCGGCTAAATCGAAGCATTGGACATCGTACAAACGTTCCACTAATCCTTCGTTTAACATTTCCACATGACTTTGTGTGATGCCGCCTGAGAAAAACCCGGCTTTTACGTTGCGGGCACGAAGCATTTCACGTAAATGATCGGTGACTTTCAAACTGATACCGCCGGCACCACTTTGAAAGTTCATGCCGGGTTTAACTAACTTGAGTTCATCGATTAAACGGGCCGCGTTATTAGCGATTTTTAAGCCGACTGGGTCTTTGGTAATGGCGGTCGTACCACTGACGATGCCTTCACGATTACCGAGTGAATCAACGCATAGTATTGCGTCAACATCCTTAGATTTAATCTCATATTGAGGAAGTTTCTCAACCCGATGGTCAGTAATGAGTACGGTTTTTTTTGCGTACTGACTGTCTTCGATGGCATAGCCTAAACTCCCGCACGCTGAGGGACCATCATAGCCTGCAGCATTGCCTTGAGCGTCAACGATCGGGGCGGCAATAAACGCGATGTCAATCGTCGTTTCACCTTTAATAATCGCTCGCGCTCGGCCGCCATGGGTTTGCATTTTTAGTTGGCCTGGGAGCGGGTTAGACGCTAAGAATTCAGCCACTGGGCCATTGATGTAGTTGGTGGTAATGTTTTTAACACGGCCTTCTTTTAGGAGTGTTAAGAGTTCTGTATGAACAGGAAATATTGCGGATGGATAAAGGTTTAAGTCGTTGAGTTGTTGTTTTCTTAAGTAGCTTAAGATGAGGTTTTGGGTGGCATCGCCATTACGCAAATGATGGTGGAACGAAATGTTTAGACCATCCTTAAGAGGCAGGTCGTTAAACAGTGCTTCGAGTGAATGGTAGATTGGTTGCATACGCCCTCCTTATAATAAGCGATAACGCTTGGCTAAATCGAGTGTTTTTTTTGCACGGTCAATGATTGGTTTATCGATCATGCGGCCATCGAGACTAAAACGAACCGATTGCTGTTTTTCGGCAATGGTCATAATTCGCCGCGCTTCATGAATCGCCGCTTCACTCGGTGAAAAGTGCTGATTAATGGCACTAATGTGGTTTGGATGAATGGCGGCTTTGGCATCGAAACCAAGTTGTCTAGATCGCTTAATATCTTCTAGTAATCCGATATCGGACGTGGTGTTCGTAAAAGGCGTGTCAATCGCATATTTATGATAGGCTTTCGCAGTTAAGACGAGCTGACTGCGGAAATAAAGTATTTCTTCACCTGAAACAGTGCGTTCTAAATCTAATGATTTCGCGAGATCTTCAGCCCCTAGCAAGAGTCCTTCGACACTTGGATGTTGGGCAATGTCAGGAAGCGATAAAAAGCCTGATGGCGTTTCTAATAAAGCAATGATGGGCAAGGTTAAATGTTTTGTGACTGTTTCAATGGCAGCTAACGAAGCTTTGGGTAAAACAATGCCTTTAATCGGTAGATTTTTCAGTGTTTGCATATCGGCAATAAATTCATCACTGTCCGTTGCATTAATGCGAACATAGATCGCCGGGGTGGTGAAATGGTGTTGAGTTAAAAAGCTTTCGACGAGGTTGCGCGCTTCATCTTTTTGATGTGTGGCAACACTGTCTTCAAAATCGAGGATGACACTATCGGCAGAGAAAATTTCTAGTTGTTGAATCATCCTTGGAACATCACCAGGAATAAACAAAAAACTACGACTCATGATCGTACCTCCTTGTAGCGTAAGATAGCGGTTTTGAGTCGTGCTTTTATCGTGTATTCTAAGGCACCTTTATCTTGGCATAGGACATGCACTTGATGAAGATTATGTTCATCCAAAAGGGTCGTGATTGCTTGATGAATCGCTTCGTAGTATGCATCGTATACGATGCTTTCAATGGTGATTTTTCGGCTTTCATGAGGACTTAGAGTCATTAGACAATCACTTGATTCTAAGCTACCAACAACAATGTTGTTCATGAGGAACGCCTCCTTATAAGTTCGAGTGTCCGTTGCATATGGTTTTTGACAATCATGATGCCTTCATCCGCGCCCATTCCGGGTTTCGCTAAACATTGTGATGCTTCACAGGCAATGGCAATTGACGTGGTGATTTCCGCTGAGATGTTGGTTTCATTGCATGACCCGCCACTATAGGCCCCCATGTTATGCTTGAGGCAATAGCGTAAGGCTTCGATTATATTGTTGACGCCACCGAGATCAGGCGTTTTCACCTGGACCATGTGACCCGCCTTATGGTCGGTGAAATATTTCACGTCTTCAAAGGTGTTGCACCATTCATCGGCAACGATTTCAACATTCACGTCATCATCAGCATCAATCATTTCACGTAAAGTTTTTAAGGCAATCATCGTCTCTTCACGGTTGCCTTGATCGATGGGGCCTTCGATTCTTAACGTAAAGGGATGGGCGATATCTGAGAGTTCTTTTAAATATTTGAAGATTTTTGGGTAGTCATAATTAAAAATAATGCCAATGGTTCCATAAACGTCAATATGTAGGATGGGTTGGTATGTTTCACGGGCACGCTTAGCGAGGATGCGATTGCGTAGCCACATAATATATTCTTTTAAGATTTCGCCTTGACGCCCTAGTTTTGTGTCGATGTTGTTAATGAGGGCGTGGGGTAAAACATCAACTTCTTTTAATATCATTTTATCGACATTGGCATAACGTTCGTCACCAGTTTGAGCGAAGATAGGAATCGCAGTGTAGTGCTTGTTGGTGAGCTTATACTCTTTGCGTACTATTTCAGGAATGGTTAAACGATTGGCTTTCGCCGTCGCATCAAGTAGGGCGCTCGTAATGCCATAGCGAATCGCAGTGTGCATAAGTTCTCCAGCGATTTTTAAGCTGTCGAAGTATTCGGCATTGGCTTTAAACTTTCGCACGTCCCGTCCGATAAGGCGTGGTTTGACGTGCTGCTCGAAAAAGGTTTTCCCTTCCTCGGCTAAAAAGAGTGGATCACGACCACCCGCACCAGAGTACTGAACGGCTGCAGCGTCACCATAGGCGATGGTTTCATCTTCTAAAATAAGCATGATTGACAATGATTCACCGGCTTGGCGAATGGCGTTAAACTTGGGTGTTTGGGGTTCGCCTTGATACATAAAACCATCCATTAATGCGCCCGATTTAATCGCGTTTTGATCGTCGAAGTAAAACCCTGTTACGCCCGTTGAACAACGAACATCAATGATTTTCATTTTGCTCATCCTTTCTTCTAGGCTTCCCAACTAAAACACCTTGACTCACGGCGTAAACATCATCAATCGTCATTTGGAAAGAAACTTTACGCCCTTCAACTTCAGCGCGTTTTTCTAACGCTTTTTTATGAAGTGCTTTAATTTCTTGATCAAAAGCAAGGTTACCAAATTCTAAGATGCGAATTTTTCCGTCGATGTCACGGGCGGGTAAGATTTTCCCTGCGTTCATTTCACTCGGCGCGAAAGGAATGTCAATTAAACCCATTTCAAAAGCTTTGACAACACCTTTAGCAAGATCGCCTTTGCCAACATTTAAGGTTGCGTATATTAGATTATTCACTTCTTTTTTTATGAGTTCTTTTTCTGTGGAGAGTTCTGTGGATGACGGCATGCTCTGTTCCTTTAAAAGACGTGTCACCATTTTCGAAGCGCGCAAGCCTTCGGCATTGGCTTCTTTCGTTGGCACACCTTGCGATTCATGGGGGGATTTAGTGATCATTTTTGTGGCTTTTCCGAGTGCAGCCACGGTTGAGGCTAAACCGATGAGGCCCACTGATTTCGCTTCGTCTGCGGGAAAACCACCCATCCATTGATGGAAGACGGTGGTGACAAAGACATCGTTATAACCGAAGAGTTTTAAGTAGTAGTTAGTGAGTTCATCTAAGGTTTGAAGCGCCGCCACATCCTGAACGATATTGCCCCCTTGACCATACCCAACAGTGATGTTTTTAACCCCTTGTTCGGCAGCGAGCAAGGCTTCGATAATGGCCACGGTATGTGAAATCGATGGGGGGACTAATGTGCCGGTTAAAGGACCATACGGTTCGCGGTTAAGTTCAATGCCTTGTTCAGCGTAAAAGCCAACTAAACGATCGCAATATTGCCAATAACGGATCGTGTCTTCTAAGCCAATACTTTTTGCATAAGGGATGTTATAGGATATGCCGCCACCTTCATTAGAGGTCCATCCTGCGGCATGAATGATTTCGGTAAGCAGGCGCGCATCGGGCGTACCGTGACGCGCTTGAAGCGGTACGTTTAGAGCATCAATAACTTTTTTACAGCCTTCAACACCATAGTTTACGGCGGGAAAACCGTTTAACATGCTCCGGCCCATTTTTTCCGATTCTTTAATGCCATCTAGAGCATTTTGATAACGGTTTTGGCGGGTATAGGAGTCAATTGTCGAGGGCAAAAAGTCGGCTTCGCCAACCTCTTGAAGGTATTTTAGTAAAGCGATGTGTTCATCGAGTACAGCGACGCCTGCACGCGGTTGAATCATCGTTTCTCCTGAGGCTTTTGCTTTGCGAAGTTTTAAGGCAAAGTTTTTATCTTCAGGGATGTTCTTTAAGGTTTCAATCGCTGACTCAAAATCAAGCAATGGGCTCGATCCAGTTTCCCATTGCCGTAGTATTTGTGCGCGTTTTTTTAAAAAATAATCCCAGTCTAATTTCTTATTTTCAATCATAGCTATCTACTCCAAGTGTCTTTTCATAAGTTTGATGGCGAGCTTTGGGTACTTTTGTCCGAGCAGTCCCATCGCCGATAATATATACAGTTGATCGATTAGGAAAATCGGATCGGTGGGTCGGAGTTCAAGTTTTTTATTGCTTTTTTGGTTGACTTCACGGAGGATGTCTTTGGCGTTTTCATTGTTGATTAAAACTCCACCCGTGCCAATCACATAACGAATATCGGTAAGGTCTTTACCGGTTTGATAGTACATATTTCCAAGCGGTGTATAGACGACTTCAACTTGACCAACATGACGGCTCATTGAATAGTCACAGCAAATCTTCGCTAAGGCACGATCAAACTCTTTTTCTTCATCAGATTCCGGAAGATAATCGACATTTTCATGGCGTTTTTTAGCGGCTTCACCGATATCGTGTTGATAGCTTGAATACTGTTTAAACTCATACGGTGAAACAAGGCTCACTAAGGCATTTGCGCTGTAACGCATGCCGAGGTCACCTTCCACAGTACGCTTCGCAAACGGTTCTTGTAGACCTTTAAAAATCACTTCTGAGCGTTTAGGAAACCCGGCGCCAATAGTATGCACATCGGTGGTCGCACCACCAATATCAATGACCATAAGTTCACCGAAACCTTCGACGTCTTCATGCCCTTTTGCTAAGAGTTCTGCAGCGATTAAAACCGCTTCAGGGGTTGGCATAATAATCTCTCCGGTTTGTTCTTCAGCTTTTTTTATTCCCTTGGCTTCAATGATTTTTGTAATGAATATTTGACGGATGACTTCTTTAGCTTCTTTAACATTCAATTGCTTAAGTTTCGGCATCACGTTTTCAACAATGTAATATTCAATGTTGCTCGCTTCAAAGATTTCTTCGATTTCATCTTGCGCGTCTTTATTTCCAGCGACAATAATTGGCACAGAGAGTTTCGCATCGGCAAGTTTTTTTGCGTTATGAAGAATGCATTCTTTGTTCCCGCCGTCTGTGCCCCCGGCAAGTAAGATAATATCAATGTCGGCGTTTTTTAACTGTTTGATTTCTTTGCGGCTTAAATGGTGACTAAAAACCGTGTTAACGAGGGCTCCCGCCCCTAAGCAGGCTCGTTTAGCGGCTTCTACTGTGAGTTCCTCTACGAGGCCAATCGCAGCCATTTTTAGTCCTCCAGCAGCGCTTGAGCATGCTGAAATAGCTGTAATTTCCTTCATGTCTGGATGGGTGTTTTTAAGCTTATCCATGGCATTATTAAAGCCATCCAAGACATTCGTTTTTACAGTTGTCATCGCTTTAGATGTTCCTACAATGCGTTCTTCTTCTAAGTCGACCGCTGTAAGTTTTGTATACGTCGAGCCAAAATCTACAAGCAGATGAACACTCATTACTCACCCAAATCCTCTCTTAGATGCGCAATCGCATCTTCGATATTTGTGCCGGGTGGATAAACACGATCAAAGCCCATTTTTTTAAAGCGTTGTTCGACTTCTTTAAAATCTTGTTTACCGACCACGATATTTCCACCGACGTACAGTTTCACTTTACCGATCCCGGCTTCGACACAGTTTTCACGCATATATTTACAGTCGATTTCACCATGGCCATAAAGCGATGAGACCATAATCGCGTCCGCATCCGTTTCAATCGCCGCATGAATGAAATCTTCTTGTGTACTTAAGACACCCACATTGACCACATTGTAACCCTGTTCAGTTAAAACATGCTCAATGATTTTATTCCCGACTGCATGCACATCAGCACCGATGACACCAATGACAATAGTTTTCATGGGATTCCTCCTAGATTACCCTAACAAAAAGGACAATTTTTGACAAAAATCATCCTTAGAATATCGTATTTTTTGTTAAGCAAAAAACCTTGTCGTTCCCTAAGGATACGGCGTTTATTAAGATGGTATTCAAGGTAGTAATTTGCATGCGAATCATCAGCGTTACCCCGATCAATCTTGTCATAGGTTTTTATTGCTTAATACATTTTTAATTATATCGCGTATGAGTGAGAAATCAAGCCTTTTTCGCAAAAAAGTGAAAGCGCTTGTAATTTTCGATTAAATCAAAAAAAACACATCGAAACGATGTGTTTACGGTTCTATTTATTCCGACGTAAAAGGTTACGCTAATTTCAACTTAAATCGTTGGTAATAATCTTCGAACTCACCGCTATATTTTATGAACCGATCGAGGATGTAAGGTTCAAAATAATCTTTGAACTCCGTTTCGAGAAGTTCGACAGCACGCTTATGGGTTAACGCTGTTTTATAGTTTCTTGGTTGACGGAGAATCTCATACATTTCCGCCATAAGAATGATTTGACCTTCTTGACTACGCTGAATACGTTTCATTCGCTCAGTAAAGGTTTTATCGTTGGTTTTTTCGAAGTGAGAACGTATGATATCCTCACTTTTTTGGTTAAGTTGTAGGCGTTTGATGATAATGCTACCCAGTATCGTTTTTTCACGGATCACTTGATAGTCTTTTTCATTGAGAACTTCTTTGGCTTCATACTCCAAAATTGATAAGTTGTCGACTTTATCGACATGGATTTTCGAGTAATCAAAGATTTCAGTGCATACGTTGGGGCTTAAACCAAGAACATTACCAAGTCGTGAGGCAATTTCTGCGACACGATGAGCACTGGTTCTATCTTCTTCTGCAGAGTGGGTGTTGAATACAGAGATTACGTCGAATACATCGCCGACAACCGCTTTAAAGTCCGTTTCCATATCACGGCGCTTAATGAGTTCTTCTTTCCGTTTCTCATTCATCATTTCACCGATGGCAACGGATGAATACAGAGCGATATTAAAAATGATTAAGACTAAGGTGCGTAAAAAGATGTCAACGGTCACATAGTAATTATCCTGTGTCAAATAATTGTACAAGTTTTCGAGGGAATCCGCGTATTCATATAATGGGTACATAATCGTCACGTGAATAATTGTCATCAGTACTAAAACCCATTTGAAAAGAATTCTTAATAGTGTTGCATCTTGATAAAGCGCAATCACAACTAAAGCAAAGTAAATGAGCGCATACCCTGCTTGGGTGATCGAAAAGTCAACGAGTTCGTCAGGGCGAACGCCCACGCGGAGTTTAATGTACACACCAAAGGAAGCTAAGATGATGTAGACACTGGCGATGTACATCGCCATCTGTTGTTTGAGGAGTGTCCGCGGTTGTTCTTTGATGATTCGTTTTAGTGTTGTGTTAATTGCGAACATTAAAATACCGAATCCAAAGATCACAATGTAATTCGGGTTTTCATTACCGATGACGGTAAAGAGTAGGAACACTAAGTTGGTCACGATAAGGATATTTTTAATAACGCGATTACGACGGTAAAGAACGCTGGTTTCATCTAAGATGTCGACACCCGATTCAAAACTAAAGCGATCGCTTGCCCGTTTTAAAAGGCGTTTGTAGAAAACGCGTAAACGTCGACGGAATGTCGACACATCTTTATCGGGATTTCGTGTTGAGTAAGAACGGATCCGTTCGACGTTGCTTTTGAAGAAAAGTGCTATTTTATCAAAGGTTGTCTCTTTATTAGGATCAACGTCTTTAGCTTTCTTCTTTTTGGATTTTTGCGGGTTTTTCGGATCCTGATCGACTTTTTTAAAAAAATCGTCTAAGTTTTTTTCTTGCTTGGCCATGGGGAACACTTCCTATAGATCAAAATCGAGTTTTATCTCCTGGTAGCTTGGGTCTTTGCGCGCTTCACGTTCATTAATAATTTGGGCAACACGGGTGGATGCGGCTGCGGCGATGGCACCGACGATATCATCTAAAAAGGTGTGGCATTGATGTTTATCGCTTTTCCCATCGTGGTTTAACCTGGCTACGACGAGCGGTTTATTGACATCGATGTCACCAAAATTGGTTTTGCCAATGGTGCCGTAAAGACCTGCGAGTTCTAAACCAAAAAGCTCATCGATTCCAAACATGCCTAAATCGGCGTTAAGAATCTCACGCAACGGTTCTCGAATAAGGTTTTCTTCGGTTAAACGATCGATTTCTGCACCGAGTTGTAAGAGGTGAAAGGTATCTCGTAATGAAAGAATTTTTTCGACTGAATCGATGCAATCTTTCATCGATATATCATCGCTCCATTTGGATTGTTGCATATGGGCTATTTCAGCGATTTCTTCGATGGTGACTCCCCGCTCCAATAAGGTTTTACGATTCATTTCTAACATTTCTTCACGGTTAAATAAAGCTCTTGCTTTCATCGTATCTCTCTCCTTTTTGAGGATGGTGTTGTTATTATAGCATTTTTAGTGGTTAGCGACAAACGATTTATGTGCACTAAACCGGTTTTTTTAGGATAAGACCAGGAACGATTTTAGCTTTGCCGATGCCGTTCATAAAATCGCGTGCGGCCATAGCTTTTCGTCCTTGAAGCTGCACTTCTGTTGCGATGAGTGCGCCGGTCTCTGTTTTTATGCCGATGCCGTTATCAATAATTTTGAGCACTTCACCATTGGCTTTATTGCCATGCAATGGAAAAAAACTTTCACAGTTAAAAAACTCGGCCTTACGGATTTTGAATTTTTCTTCGCCAAGGTAAGTATAGGTACTCGGCTCTGGATAAAAGGCCCGTATTTTCGCTTCGAGTTGTTCACCAGGTTGATTGAAGTCTAAGTATTCTTCTTCCGGCTTTAGATTATAAGCATAGGTTACCGCATCCTCATTTTGTGGAGTGGCTGTTAGCGCGCCCGATAAAATACTTGGCAAGACCTCAATAAGTAAATCACGACCGAGTTGGCTTAACTTAGGGAAGAGTGTGCCACTTGTTTCATCCTTTTCAATAGCGATGGCTTTTTGGGCATAAATGTCCCCAGCATCCATTTTGGTAGCCATTTTCATAATCGTAATGCCGGTGGTTTTATGCCCTCGTTCTATGGCCCGTTGGACGGGCGCACCGCCCCGAAGTTTTGGCAAGAGGCTAGCGTGGACATTAATGGCACCGTATCGTGGTCTTTCAAGCAATGCTTTAGGCAGGATTTGACCATACGCTGCCGTAATAATTAAATCGGGGTTAAGTGCTAAAATAGCGTCATAGTCCACACGGATACGCTGCGGTTGAAGTAGCGTTAAACCGAGACTTAACGCTTCGTTTTTAACGGGTGATGCGCTGAGGATCCTTTTTCTTCCGACCGGTTTATCCGGTTGTGTTACAATACCGACAATCGTGTATCGTTCGGCGAGGTCGGTTAAAATCGGTACACTGAACTCTGGGGTTCCCATAAAGACTATGTTCATTGGTTTCCTCCTTATAAGGTCAAGCGATCATCAATTTGGATCACCGTGTCTTTAAAGTCTAAACGATCGATAAGGCCACGAAGGGTTGCTTTCCATTGATCGATTGCGGTGGTTTTAATCAGTATTTGTGTTCGGTATTGCTTTTGCATACGGGCATATTTAGGGGTGATAGGTCCAATGATGCGGGTTCCTAAATGCGACGTTTTTTTAAGTTCGCGCAACAATTCAAGGGTTTTTAAATGCGATTGATTCTTACTATGATGTTTGATAGTCAGTTGAAGGGTTTGACTAAAAGGGGGTAAATATAAGATTTCCCGCTGCGCGATCTCATCGTTATAAAAGCCCGTATAATCATGGTTTTTAACATACGTCAAAACTGGATGATTGGGTTCATACGCTTGGAGAATAACCTGCCCTCTTGATGCTCTGCGGCCACTACGACCAGCCATTTGCATAAAGAGCTGGAAGGCTTCTTCTTTCGCATAATAATCGGGGATGTTTAACGCCATGTCTGCGCTAAGAATAATCACACATCGAACGCGATCAAAGTCGAGTCCTTTAGAAATCATCTGCGTGCCGACTAAAATATCGCCTCGGTTTTCAAAGGTATATAACAGCTGTTCATGGGCATTTTTTTGCTGGGTTGTATCGTGATCCATACGAATCACTTCCGCGTCTTTAAAGGTTTCGTTTAATACGGCTTCAACACGTTCACTGCCTATCCCCATGTAGCGTATATGCTTTGAGCTGCAATAAGGACACGTGATCGGCATCGGTTCTTGAACATGGCAATAATGACATTTTAAGCTTTTATGGGCATGGTGATAGGTCATGGTAAGTTCACATTCTGGACAACGTATTGCTTGGCCACATTCTCGACAGAGTACAAAGTTCGCATGGCCACGGCGGTTAATTAAGATTAATACTTGTTCGCTCATGGCGAGGCTTTGTGTGATCGCAGCCTGTGCTTTTTTAGAAAATATCGACGTGTTTCCTTGATAGAGTTCTTCCCGCATATCGACGATTTCAACCGTGGGTAAAACACTGTTTAAGGCCCGTTCTTTTAAGGTTAGTAGCGTGATGTCTTGGTGGACGGCTTGATAATAACGTTCAACACTCGGGGTGGCACTGCCTAAAAGAATGGGAATATGATGGTGCTTAGCACGGCGAATCGCAACGTCAATGGCGTTGTATTTAGGCGGGTCTTCTTGACGATAAGCGTCACTATGTTCTTCATCAATAATGATAATACCTAAGTTATTTAAAGGGGCAAAGACCGCACTCCGTGCACCGATCATCACTCGCGCTTTTTGTTGTTTTGCTTTACGCCATTCATCGTAGCGCTCACCTTCCGACAAACGGCTATGGTAAAGCACGACACGGTCATTGAATTTCGCTTTGAAGCGGGCAGCTAAGTTTGGGGTTAAGCTTATTTCAGGGACTAAGACTAAAGCACTTTTTTGGTCGTTTAGACAGGCTTCTACCAGTTTGATATACACTTCGGTTTTGCCACTTGAGGTAATCCCGTGTAGTAAGAATGCCTGGTACCTTCCAAAAGTGTTTTTGACTTGCTCATAGGCATCTGTTTGGGCGTTGTTTAACGTGACCTCTTGATGAGGAAGTTTGATCAGTGAGGTGATCACACGATGACTCTCAACGCTTTCGATGGTAATAATATCCTTTTTTAATAAGCTGTTGAGTGTTGCGTGGGAACTGGCGGTGGTTTTCAAGAGGGTTGGTTTAAGTTGACCATCGTTTTCTTGTAAGGCTTTGATGATGGCGTTTTGTTTTGAACCTTTCACCTTTTTTACGTTTCTTAAGTAGACATACTCTTGGTGATAAATACCGAGTTTTTGCTGAAACTCAGTTATAATCTCTAGTTTTTTTTCTTCGATAAGATGTTGCAGTTGACGATAGGGTAAGCCACTATCTTCAATGGCAATCGCCTGGTGTCTTTTGAATTTTTCCTGTAATGCTTTAGGTAGTTGTGATAAGTTAAGGGGAATTAGGCGTTTTTTATAACGCATTTTCAAGGCGTTAGGAACCATCGCATGCAAGTAGCTAAGCGTAATACCAAAGTGATTTTTGGCGAGTTCAAAAGCGAGGTCGATCAGTTCTTTAGAGTAGAGCGGTTCAAGATCGATAAGGGCAATGACTTCTTTGAGTGGTTGAACGTCACTGGTGGACTTGATATGGACAATAATCCCGCTTATTTGACGATGACCAAAAGGAACTTTAACTCTTTGGCCAAGTTCGAGATAAGCGCTTAGATGATTAGGGACTGCGTAGTCAAAAACGTGGTCGACCGCTTGGTGTTTAACATCGACGAGCACTTCAACAATCATGGCTGCCTCCTACTGGATTAAACCGATTCTTTTTAAAGCTAAGTAAACCCCATCTTCATGAATGGCTTCGGTAATATGCTTGGCTTTTTTACGGATGCTTTCTTTGGCATTGCCCATGGCGATAGAATTAGGGACGAGTTCAAGCATCTCCCGATCGTTATCGCCATCGCCAAAACAATAACTATTTTGTAAAGGGATGTCGTAGTAGGCTAAAAGTTTGATGATGCCATCTTTTTTACTGCGCGAATCTAAAACGACATCAAAGCCATCACTAAGCCATGGAACGAGTTGAAGATGGGGGAGTTCTGCTTGCATTTTTGCGAAGGTTTCATCGTCACCGAAGGCCCACATTTGGTAGACAGTGTGTTTTTTTTCAAACTGAGGGTTATGTTCAGGTAAAGGCATTGAGGCTTCTTCAAATAAACGAACGATGCCGTGGTTTATCCGGTTGATAGCTTGGGTTGATTTACCGATATAGCCAAATGTTAATTGGTACTTATTAAAGACATCTTTAACGGTTTTTATGGTTGCTTTAGAAAGGGGTTCATCGTGGATAGTTGTCCCATCTGCAACGACAATTTGACCGTTAATTGTAATGTAGGCATCGATGTAAGGTTGTAATGCTTCGATAATGTCGAGCATGTAAAAAGCACGACCGGTCGCGATGGCGATAATCGTGTCTTGACGTGCTGAGAGTTTTTTAAAGGCCTCTATGGTTGTTTTAGGAATCGATTTATGATGAGGATCATAAATCGTATGGTCGATATCAAAAAAGATGATTTTATTCTTTTTCATTGCCTTCACCTACTAAAAAATTATAACACATAGTCGTTGGTTTATAACGGCAAATAGGTTATAATGTTTAAGATAAACAACTGTTTAGGAGGACGATTAATGCATCAACCATTATTAAAATCAAATGAGGTCGGTGTTTTTGCATTAGGCGGTCTGGGTGAAGTTGGTAAAAACATGTATTGTGTCGAGTATCAGGATGAGATTATTATTATCGATGCCGGGATTATGTTTCCCGATGAATACTTACTCGGTATTGATTATGTTATTCCTGATTATACGTATCTAGTGGAGAACCAAGAAAAGATTAAAGCCCTTTTTATAACGCATGGTCACGAGGACCATATCGGTGGTATTCCCTGGCTTTTACGACATGTTCACATCCCCAAGATTTATGCGAATGGTTTAGCGATTGGACTGATTCGCAATAAAATGCAAGAACACAAAGGACTACAGTACAATTTATTAGAGTATTTTGAGAACGACATTATCCGTTTCAACACATTGAGTGTTGGTTTTTTTAGAACGAATCATTCCATACCGGATTCGTTTGGTGTTGTGGTACGCTCACCGGAAGGTAATATTGTCCATACCGGTGATTTTAAGTTTGACTTTACCCCGACAGGCCCCGATGCGGAGTATGCAAAAATGGCCCGTTTAGGGTCAAAAGGTACGCTTTTATTAATGAGCGATTCGACGAATGCGGAGGTCAATGTTTTTACAAAGAGTGAAGCGGATGTCAGTGAGAGTATAAAAGATATTTTCACGAAGATTGAAGGACGTATCATCGTGGCAACGTTTGCATCGAATGTCCACCGGGTTCAACAGCTTGTTGAGGCTAGTATTGCGACTCATCGTAAGATTGCTGTCTTCGGTCGAAGTATGGAGCGCACTATTGAGGTTGGACTCGATATGGGCTATATTAATGCACCCCATGGGACGTTTGTCGGAGCGAGAGCGTTGCGGCATTTTAATGCGCATGAAATTACGATTCTTTGTACGGGCTCTCAGGGAGAACCGTTTGCCGCGCTTTCACGGATTGCGAATGGGACGCATCGCGACATTAAGATTGCCCGCGGCGACACAGTGATTTTTTCTTCGAGTCCGATTCCTGGAAACCAACGCAGTGTCTCAAAGACCATCAATCAGCTTTTTAAACGTGAAGCGAATGTGATTACCCATTCGCCATTTACGGATACCCATACCTCTGGTCATGCCGGGAATGAGGAGCTTAAGTTAATGCTTAAGCTTATTAAACCGAAGTATTTTATGCCGGTTCATGGGGAATATCGGATGTTAAAGATTCATGCGGAAACAGGCATTGCCTGTGGTGTGGAGCGAGGGCATGAATTCGTTTTAGATAATGGCGATGTTTTAGCATTAACACGTAGTTCTGCCCGCGTTGCGGGGAAAGTTCAAGCCGGCAATGTTTACATTGATGGCAAAGGTATTGGTGATGTCGGGAATGTGGTCTTACGGGATCGCAAAATCTTAAGTGAGGATGGTCTTTTAAGTGCGATTGTAACCATTGACCACGACAAGAAAGTAATGATCGGTAAACCGATTATTATGTCACGTGGGTTTGTCTATATGAAAGACCATACGCCATTGACGAATGAGATTAGTGAGATGGTGGCGGCGCTCGTCGACGAGTCGTTGCAAAAGAATCGCTATAATGCGCCGCAACTAAAACGCGAGATTACCCATTTGTTAATCGATCATATCTATCGGAAGACGGAACGAAATCCGATGATTTTACCGGTGATTCAAGAAGTTTAAAGCCTCGAAATTATTCCGAGGCTTTTTTTATGGTTAGTTTGAGGGTTTCTTGAGGGTATTTTGAGGTGAGGATAAGCGTTGCCGAACCCGGTTTTACGGTGCGAACCCAAAAGGATTCAATGCCGCCTGTTAAGACGCGTGTTGTGGGTCCGATAACCTTGAGGTGGTCACTTGTTTTAATGCTGAAGTGTGTGCTTGAGTAATACGACCGTTCATTGAGTGCATTGACTTCTTCAACGGTTATTTTCCGAACATCGTAGGTTTCATCCATGGCCATCGGGTTCTCTTTATAGGTTATTTTTAGACGGTAATCACGTTGATGGCCCTTAAGTTCAGTCACGACCACTTGGTTATTTTTGATGCCTTCAAAACGGTATACATTGTGTTTTTCACCCCAACCGCCAATGTATTTAGTGTAAAGTTTAGCGGCATCATCATAGGTGAGTTTGTACTTTAGCATGAAAATGCCTAATTGCAGTTTCATTATTGGGGTTATTTTGAGGTCATTTCGCAATGTTTTCAGTAAGAGTTTTTTAACACGGGTGGCGTCTTTAGGTTTAAAGTTTTCTTGATCATGAATTTGGTTTCCAATGATGTCATCGATGATAATCGGTGGGTAGGGTAGGTTTGCATAGGCTTTGTTTCGGGTGTATCGACCGATGTAGCGATCGTTTTTGTAAAGATCTACAGCATCGAGGTTCGTTGCGACGATGACCTCTTTAAGTTCGCCGTGATTGCGATCGCCGATATGCATCATCGATAAGACTTTCATATACGGTTTTTCCCCTTGAGACGCGTAAGCCGCCGCCGCATATTTAGGATTGCGGTTCATATCGTTGACACCGTGAAAACAGATGCCGTTGTTGCTGCCAAACTCTTTATGCGTGTTGTAGTCATTCATACACCAACCAATGGCACCCATAACGCCTTTTTGACGGTAAGCTTCGTCAAGGACATTAAAATGGCGTAAGGTGTGTTCGATACGTCGAGGTTCCGCATCGTTTGCTTTGGTTGGAAACATGTGCCCATTGTACTCGGTAATTAAATAGGGGTGTTTTTTTGCGGTCATTTTTGTTTTTTTTACTAGCCCTTTATTTTGGCCACGATGCGAAAAATCATTGAGCGTGTAAATATCCTCTAGGAGTTGACTTTTACCAAAGAAACGAACACCGCCTGTCGGTCGTGTTTTGTCAATTGATTTAACGCAATCACGGGTCTTAGTATAAAATGCATCGTCATCTTTTGATTCATTAATTCGGGTGCCAATAATTGCAACACTCGGGTGATTGTAATCGTTTAAGGTTAACGTTTTTAAGTCGTTTAAAGCATGATTTTTCCAGGTTTCATCACCGATATGTTGCCAGCCGGGAAGTTCGGTGAAAACTAAAAGACCGATTTCATCGCAACGATCGAGAAAATGGCGACTCGGTGGATAGTGTGAACTGCGTACCATTGTACACCCTAGTTCATATTTGAGGTGATCAGCGTCGTCATACTGGGCACTTTTCGGCATCGCATACCCAATATATGGATACGATTGATGACGGTTTAATCCGCGTAAAAAGAGCGGTTTTCCATTGAGATAAAAGTGGTTTTCATCGACACTTAAAGTGCGTACTCCGAAACGCACCTCATCTTGAAGCGTATCGTCAAAAGAAATTTTTGCTGTGTAGAGCTTGGGGTTTTCTAAGGACCAAAGTGTCAGAGTATGGGGTAGGGTGATTGTTTTAGGCGAAACATCGAGTTGATCGCGGTGCGTCAAAAGGCACGTGCCTTGGTCAAAGATTTCGATGTGTAGAGCTTGGTTTTTTATTTCCCCTGCGATGATGAGCTTAAGGTTGAGGTATGCTTCATCACCATCGATGAGGGTGTGCTTTATATAGGTTTTTTGTCGCTCGATTAAACTCACTTCACGGTAGATGCCACTGTAAGTTAAGTAGTCAATGACGTTGCCAAAGGGTGGGTGGTTTTTAGGGCGTGAATCAACGCGAACGTGAAGAAAGTTTTCGCCGTCACGCAACGCCTCAGTCAGTTCGATTTCAAATGGCGTATACCCTCCACTATGTTGACCAAGATTAACCCCGTTTAAGTGGACAACGGTTTCACTCATGACACCCTCAAAATGAATGAAATAGCGCTTTTCTGGAT
>SKFS01000104.1 GCA_007117885.1 Candidatus Izemoplasma sp. | reverse complement strand
CTACTTCTATATGGTAACGATGTATGATTGGCTAGTTTTAAGTGATTCTTTATCAAGCGAACCTACGTATAGCGTAGACGGTGCAATACAAGGTTACTTATCTTCGCTCATTCAATTCCATTTTGATGACGCACCTGATAGTGTTGAAATGCACCGCAACAACACCATTTATGCAACCCAAAACAATCGAAATCCCTTCGTAGATTACCCGCATTTTATTGAACTCATTTGGTATGATCACGAACACATTCCACCGCTTGTTGATTAAATGAAAAAGGCTTCACGTTTTAAAACGTGGAGCCTTTATTTATTATGGGAGTGGGATGCTCTGATGGTCAAACCACAAAAGCTCGACAAGGTGCGGAATATCGATAAATGGGTTGCGATTTCGTTGATGATTAAAGATAACGTTATTGCGGTTAATCTCAAAACTATCGACAGGGTCTTGATAATGCCATTTAATTAAGAAAGTTAAGTCTCCCATTTCATGGTTAGCCATGTTGGCAAAGCCATCAACTAAAGTTAATTCTGTGTACATAACATCCATGTACATAATCATTCTCGCAACGTTCCCTTTCACTCCGTTACGAGGATGATAGGTGTTAGCTGAATGATGTTCAGTGAAGTATTTAGCGGCCCGAAAGTTGTTTTCATCGGGGTCTTCGGGTGCTAAGTTATGGAGGTCACTGCTCATATCAATCGTATTATTGTTGGGTCGTGGTACCGGCATTCGGCTCACAGGCCAAACGTGTTCCCGGTTCCAAGTAACACCTAAGTCCCAAGCGGCTGCGACCGATTGGCCTGTGTACAGTTGAATCACATTGCTTGGGTTGCTTGGGTCGCGATCGCTTTCTTGTAAGATGTAGCGTGCCTCACCATAGTTCACTAAACGTACGGTGCTATTGAGTAAAAGCCTGAGTGCTTCTAGAAGTTCTTCTCCGTAAAGTCCTTCAATGCTGCGGTAATAGATAGGATAGCTTAAATCGAGTAAGCTTGCATCTCTCAGTACATCTTTATAAAAACTCGCACTAGCGATATTGCCTGCTGAGTCTACGGCATAGTAGACGATTTCATAACGGCCAAGTTGTGCGGTGCTAAAACTACCATAGACTTGACAGGGCACAGGATTTTGCCCTTCTTCAATGCCAAAACACTGCTTAGCACTGTATTCATCTTGATAACTATAGACAAAAAACAAGTCTTCCGTAAAAAGCAAGGTCATCGTTTCACTCGTGTTTGGATAAGGATGACTAAAGTCTTGTACATGAGGTAAATAGTCAAATCCTTCATCCGGAAGAGTCATCTCTGCTTCTAAAGCGATAATTTGTTCAAGTAAGGCATCGAGTAAAGCGATGTCATCACTGAGCAGTGTTTGAACTGAATCAGATAGCGTGTGGTAGGCACTTTGCGCGGTTTCAACGGCATTTCGGTCCTCGATGGTCACGGTTAGCTCAATTAAGTTTAATACGGTTTGGTGGTCATCGCGAAACTGACGTTGCGCTGCTTGGTCTGCTTCGCGTTGAGCAATCGATTCTAGTAGTCCTTCAAGCAAGGTTTTTTCTTCTTCTAACAAGTCTCTAATCACTTGATCGAGTTGATCGTAGGCATCAAGCGTCGTTTCAATCAATGCTTTATCACTTATTCGCACTGTTTCTTCGGTTAACGCGAGTACCGCTTCATGGGTATCCAAAAACGCATCCCGGGCGTTGAGGTGGTCTTCTAAAACTTCAATCCTCTCAAGCAATCTTTGGAGGTACTCTGCTTCAGCGCGTAAAAAGTGTTGCGCGGTTTCACTTAAAAAGCCGTAATCGCTTAAAGCGATTTGCACGGCGACTTTATCGCTTAACTGAATGGCTTCAACATCGGTGGATAAAAGTAGGTGGTTCGCCATAATAAAACGGAGAATTTCCCCTTCAAGGGCAATCATCCCTGCGACCACTTCGGCAAAAAGTTCAAGTTGTGCATGCTTGTCTGAAAGGGCGGCTTGCGCCTCCTCACTTAAGACTTCGTAATCCGCTAAAGCAGCTTCAATCAACGGTTGATCTTCAATATGAAGCGTTTCAATGTCCTTCGTTAGAATCGTATTATGTGTTGTTTTAAAAAGGTCGACCTCAAGTGCAAGGGCATCCTCTATATTTGAATCGTCCTTTGGCGGGACGTCCTCGGTCTCACAGCCATACGTGATAAAACTAAAAAATAAAAGTATAACTAAGTATAATGATGCTTTTTTCATCGTTTCACCTCGTCGTTTTTTGTGTTAGTCCTTGTAGTTCTCTCATTAAAACAATCCCTATACTCGCCCCAACCATATCATAGAAAACATCCAGCCATGCACCGTGTCTTCCCTCGACCCATAGTCCTTGAATCAATTCATCGAGTGATGCAATACTTAAAGCCATGACCAAGGCTATTACTATTGCGTTTTTAGGACGTAGTGGGTGCATGAGTAAAGCATTAACTAACCACATGCCTAAAAAGAAATAGACCGTAATGTGCGCCCCTTTACGAATCATCGTATGCACTAGGTCTTGCTCAATCGTTAGGCCGATTTGCTTTAAAAGCGCATGGGCCTGCTCGGCATAACCAAGACTGAGCTTTGCTGAGTCAGTGCCTTCTTGAAAGGTCATAGAAAAGATGAGCGCGACCCAGATTAGCACCATCCCCCAGGCACTGATTTTAGTCACGGTAATCACACATCAACGCTTTAGCGTTCATGTAGAAAATTTTATGGGCAACGTCTGCGCCTTTTTTCTTTTTTACATAGCGATACGCTTTAGCCATAATGTCCATCCGGTTATGGCTCGAGTGGGTGTCACTCGCCACAAAATCAATCAGGTCTTCCTTTAAAAGCTTCCGAGCCATTTTCTGTGCTCTTCGGTCACCCATCTTGATGAGATGGGGTGCCGAAACTTGAAATAAAGCCCCTTCCGCTTTAATCGCTTTTAGCCGTTTGAAATCAAGATAATCGAGCCGTTCAGGATGCGCAACAATCACATGAACACCGCGAACTAAACACTCGTAGATACTCTCTTCAATGTTGGCTTCACGCATACCATAATCAATCATATACACATTGGTGCCATTCATACTTGGGGCCTTTTCTATGTCCTCAAATAAGCCATCTGATTCATCGATTTCACTGCCTAAGTAAACGTTAATCGAACGTTTTTCCGCCTTAAGTGCTTCTTGGATTAAGGCAAAGCGTTCATGAAAGACGTCGAGTTTATAGTAACGCCGTTTCTTTGCGACGTGCGGTGTTAAAAACACGGCTTCTACGCCGTTTTCTTCCATCGCTTTTAAGCATTCAAGTGCTTCCTCAACAGTTTTAACCCCGTCGTCAACCCCTGGCATAAGATGGGTATGAATATCAATCATTGTGTCCTCCGTTCTGATACTCATCAAGCAGTTCATGGAGTATCCAAAGCAGTGTATCTTTGATTGTTTCTAGATTCATAGAAGGCGTTTTTTCATCGTTGACTTGATCATCGAGGTACGGCAGATGAATAAACCCTGCGTAAGTTTTTTTTGTCGACTTTTGCGTCTCATATAAAACCCGATACATCGTCTCATTGCAGACAAACGTCCCGGCTGTATTTGAAAGCGTGATCGGTAACTTAGCTTCCTTTGCACGCGGCATTAACCGATCGAGTGGATAGGTCGTGAAAAGCCCATCAGGACCGTTGGGTATAATGGCTTGATGGCGGTGGCATGTGCCGTGGTTATCAGCGAGCGCCCCGTCCATACAGTTGATCGCAATCCGTTCAACACTTACCCCTTGTCTTCCTGCGGCTAAACCAAGCAAGACAATAATGTCTGGTTGGTGGTCAACGATAAGCGGTTTTAAGACCTCATAGGCACGCTCATAAACAACCGGAAGCACCACTTTAATCAGTGAGTGACCATTAAGCATATCAGGAAGTTGCTTAAGCACTTCTTCGCTAGGATTACGTGTGTCGTGATTAAAGGGTTCAAAGCCACTCATAAGGACCGTCATCGCGTTCACCTTCTTTCGTAAATACTATTGTATCATAAATCGCATAAATGTGTAGTCAAGATTGTTGTCAAAAGGAACTTTTATGTCTATAATGGTAGTATCCTTTAAGAGGTGAACACTATGCTTAAAAAAATTGCTTTATTGCTTGTACTTATGACGTTTACACTCACCTTGAGTGCCTGTGAACCCTTTGATGTGATTCTTGGTCTTGACATTGAAAGTGTAAGTTTAGATCGGAGTTCTTTAAAAGAGATCTATTACTTAGAAGAGTTCGATATCTCAACAATCAAACTTGTGGTCATTAAAGATGACGGCGAGATAGAACGGGTGTCGATGAGGATGTCGATGTTTAACCGTGAAGACCGGGAAAAACTGGCACAAGCCGGTCGCCATACCGTGACTGCACGGTATCGCGGTTTTGATGTGGAGTTCGAAATTCGCTTATCTTCACAAACAACTCTTTAGGGGTTGTTTTTTTTATGGTAGAATGAAGATTGAGGTGGTAACGATGAAATTTAAAGATTATCCATACAAACGACCCGATATGGATGCATTAAAAGCGGATTTTACAGCGCATTTAAAGGCCTTTAACGAGGCAGAGACGGTGGCCCAACAAGAACAGGCCATCGATGCGATTAACGCGCTACGCTTTGATTTTAACACGATGTCGACGCTTGCTTATATCCGGCACTCTATCGACACAAAAGATGCTTTTTACGATGAAGAAAAAAGTTTCTTTGATCAGCACAGCCCGATTTTTTCACAACTGAACAATTTATTTTATCAGGCCTTGACAAAGGCAACGTTTCGTAAAGAACTTGAAGCAAAGAAAGGTGCCCTGTTGTTTAAAAAAGCGGCACTCTCGCTAACGACCTTCAGTCCAGACATTATGCCTGATCTACAAGAAGAAAACAAACTTTCAAGCGAGTTTCAAAAATTGCTTGCGAGCGCTGAAATCGACTTTGAAGGCGAAACGCGAAACCTATCACAAATGGCACCATTCGCGCAAAGCACCGACCGTGAAATGCGCAAAAAAGCCAGTCGTGCGACGACAGACTTTTTAGCGTCACAGGAAGAACAACTGGATGCCCTTTACGATAAGCTTGTCCATGTGCGGACAAAAATGGCAAAAACCTTAGGCTATGAAAACTTTACACAGCTCGCCTATAATCGTTGGGGAAGAACCGATTACGGTCCCGATGATGTGGCCGCCTTTCGTAAACAAGTCCTCGAAACCATTGTACCTTTAAATACTGAACTGGTTGAGCGTAAGCGCAAACGCTTAGGTCTTGATCAACTCTATCATTACGATTTAGCACTTGAATATCAAACCGGCAATCCAACACCTAAAGGCGATAAGGATTGGATGGTGGAAAAAGCGTCAAAAATGTACCGTGAAATGAGTCCTGAGACCGATACGTTCTTTAGCTTTATGAAAGAACGTGAACTGTTAGATTTAGAGGCAAAAAAAGGTAAAGCGGGCGGGGGCTACTGCACGTTTATTGCGAATTATGGCTCACCGTTTATCTTTTCTAACTTCAATGGTACCAAAGGCGATGTCGATGTCTTAACCCACGAAGCTGGTCACGCGTTTCAAATGTTTATGAGCCGTCATCATGAGGTGCCTGAATATTTAAGTGCCTCCCAAGATATTATGGAAATTCACTCGATGAGTATGGAGTTTTTCGCGTGGCCATGGGTGCATTTATTCTTTGAAGAAGATACTGAGAAGTATACGTTTTCTCATTTAACTCAAGCCTTAATGTTAATTAGTTATGCTGCGAGTATCGATGAATTCCAACATGAGGTCTACGCCCGTCCTGAGATGAGTATT
>SKFS01000103.1 GCA_007117885.1 Candidatus Izemoplasma sp. | reverse complement strand
CTTTGGCAACTGGCTATCTCTTTGAGACCCTCTAGTTTTCCGTCACTAAGTCACCTTAGTTTTGGCTTTTTCAATGGATGGCTTTTTAATAAAAATAGCCAACTGCTCTATGGCAACTGGCTATCTAATATAATTAGACCCTCTAGTTTTCCGTCACTGAGTCACCTCAGTTTTGGCTTTATCACTATGTAAACGAGCTATTCGTTTGTTTGTTGTGAGTTAATCATACTATAGATCATTTTTCTTGTCAAGAAATTTGACTTACTTTTTTAAAATACATATTTTTAAGAATACTTCACTTTAATAAGGTTAAAAAACTATCCCCGTGTTCAGTACTTTTGACTTGGAAATTTTCAGAAATGGTCTTTGCAACATCGGCAAAGGTGTGTCTTAATGGCAGTGCACCACCTTGTAAATGTTGGTTATAGATGAGCAGTGGAACATACTCTCTAGTATGATCGGTGCCTTCATGAGTTGGATCGTTACCATGATCTGCGGTCACCATCAATAAATCATCCTCATTCATCTTTTCAATGAATACGCTAAGTTGACGATCAAACTCTTCAAGTGCCTGTTTGTATCCTTCAGGGTCCCGACGATGGCCGTATAATGCATCAAAATCGACTAAGTTCAAAAATGCCAGACCGGTGAAATCGTGGTCAAGCGCTTTTGTGAAGTTTAACATGCCTTCTTCATTCGTTGCTTGCTTTACGGATTTAGTAATGCCTTCTCCATCAAAAATATCGTGTATTTTACCAAAAGCTAAAACATCATACTGTGCTTCTTTCAAATAGTTTAGTGTCGTTTTACCAAACGGTTTTAACGCGTAATCATGTCGGTTAGCTGTCCGCTTAAACTGTCCTTTTTTGTCACCGACAAAAGGACGAGCAATCACACGTCCGACTTTATATCGATCCTGTAATGTCAACTCTCTAGCAATCTCACAGGCTTCGTATAGCGCATCAAGACCTATTTTTTCTTCGTGCGCCGCGATTTGTAAAACGCTGTCCGCGCTCGTGTAAACAATCAAGTCTCCTGTTTCTAAATGATGTTCGCCATACTGTTCAATTATGTCGGTTCCGCTGGCAGCGATATTACCCACAATATTACGCTTGGTTCTACGTTTAAGTTCTTCTATGAGTGAATCAGGAAACCCTGTTTCAGTAAACGTTTGAAACGGTTTATCAATTTTAAGACCCATCATTTCCCAGTGGCCAGTCATGGTGTCTTTTCCAACACTCATTTCTGCCATCTTGGTGTAATAGCCTAGGGGGCTTTTAATCGGTTGAACACCTTGAATATCATGGAGATTGCCAAGGCCTAGTTTTTCCATCATTGGCAGCTGAAGACCCTTGGTTGCTAAGGCGATGTTGGCAAGTGTGTTTGCCCCTTTATCACCGTATTGATCGGCATCGGGCATTTCGCCAATGCCCACACTGTCGATGACAATTAAAAAAACTCTTTTATACATGTTTGTTGCCTCCTTTGTTTGAGTGAGGATGGTATTGATCATAGATTTTAATTAGCGCTTGTTTGTTTAAGTGGGTATAAACCTCCGTTGTCGAAACGTCACTGTGTCCTAACATCTCTTGAACATAGCGTAAATCCACGCCCGCGTTTAAAAGATGCGTGGCAAAGCTGTGTCTTAACATATGAGGACTTACCTCTTTATGAATCCCTGCTTCAATGGCTAAATCTTTAAGAATTTTATAAAATCCAATCCGTGAAATCGGGTTGCCAAAGCGATTCAAAAATACATGAGGACCCGGCCGTTTACTTAGATTGAGACGAGCACTTTCTAAATACCGTTTTAAAGCTTTTGCGGCTTCATTACCTATCGGTACAATGCGTTCCTTATCGCCTTTACCCGTCACATTAATAAAACCCATATTAACATGTAAATCATCGATTTTCAATTGGATTAACTCGCTGATACGTAGGCCACTCCCATAAAGCAACTCAATCATTGCGAGATTGCGTTTCATTAAATCGCTATCTTTTTGTGCGACATCGATTAACGCTTCAATTTCATCAATGGTTAAGACTTCCGGCAAATGCTTTGCTTTTTTTGGTCGTTTGATGGTAAGTAAGATGTTGTCATCGACAAGTTTTTCCTCTAACATGTACTGATGAAACTTTTTGATCGCACTTAAACGTCGCGAAACGGTGGAAGGAGATAAGTGTTTTTTACGTAAAACCATCAAATAATTTTGAATCAGATGCTTATCGATATGATTAGGATTGACAATCCCTTTGAACTCTAAGTAGGCAACATAGTGATTAATATCACTTAAGTACGCATCAATGCTTTGTTTACTAAGCTGATGTGAAGCTTTGAGTTCATAAGCGTACTCTTTGACAAGTTGTTTGAACATAATAACCTCCTTCTAAAAAATCGCAAAGACCTCATTACCGAGGAGCAATCCCTTGTTCGTAAGCCGTAAATGATTGTCGACAATTTCAACAAGTTCTTGCTTTATATAGTCTTTTAGTTTTGGGTATTGAGTAAAAAGATCAATGGCATATTCTTTTTCAATGGCCGCAATATTTACGCCTTTGCAAAGACGCAATCCGAGCAAAAATGTATCACGGAGTGGTTCATAGGCATAGCGCTCTTTTTTTCCATGGTTTATGGCATTGACTTGTTCAATGTAAAACTTCACTGAACGGTGATTAAAATAACGCTGTTGTTGATACTTGCCGTGGCTGCCAGCACCGATGCCGATGTAGTCATGATTGCGCCAATAAATGAGATTGTGTTTCGATAAGTAACCCTCTTTGGCAAAGTTGCTTATTTCATAGTGTTTGAAAGCGGAACTTTTTAATGTTTTAATAATGGTTTCAAACATCTCAGCTTCAATCTCTTCATCATTGATGACGGCTTTCTTTTTTAAAACATCATAATAAAGTTTCGTGTTTTCCTCAAGGATTAAACTATAGTAAGAAATATGGGTTATGTTTAAAGTCAATGCGGTTTCAAGATCACGTTGAACATCCTCAAGTTTTTGTTTTGGCAGATTAAAAATCAAATCGATGTTTATGTTTGCAATCCCCGCTTGATGCAAGGCGTTGATGGCGTGATAAACATCGTTATTGGTATGTTTTCGATTCACGCTGCGTAAGTGATAATCGTTAAAGGTTTGGACACCTAAGCTAATGCGATTCACACCAAAGTCATAAAAAAGTTTCGCTTTTTCTAATGTTATATCATTTGGATTAGCTTCAATCGTAAATTCTTGAAGTTTTGTGACATCGATGACGTTCTTTATAGACGATAAAAGAAAATGCAATTGATCTTGGTTTAAAGCGCTCGGTGTTCCACCACCGATATAGATGGTATCGATAGTTAACGCCGCGAGATTATAGTGTTCCATCTCTTTTATCAACGCCTTTAAATACGCGTTCTGCTTATCGATGTTTGCGATTTCCTTAGGAAAGTCACAATAGCTGCAAATCGCTTTGCAAAAAGGAATATGAATGTAAAGTCCTAACATAAAATCACCTAAGTTCATTGTATCATAGTGTGCAAGAAATCGTAAAAGAAAACACGCCTAAGCGTGTTATTCGTCTAAGGATAAAACGGATAGAAAAGCTTCTTGTGGCACATCGACGTTGCCGACACTTTTCATTCGTTTTTTGCCTTCTTTTTGCTTCTCAAGAAGTTTCTTTTTACGTGTAATGTCGCCGCCATAGCATTTTGCTAAAACGTTCTTCCGCATCGCTCTAATTGTGCTCCGAGCAATGATTTTACTGCCAAGTGCAGCTTGAACTGGCACTTCAAACATATGACGAGGAATTAGGTCTTTGAGTTTATCAGTGATGGCTTTACCCCGTTTATAGGCAAAGTCCCGATGAACAATTAATGAAAGCGCATCGACCACTTCTGCATTAATTAAGATGTCCATTTTTACAAGTTTGCTCGCTTGATAGCCATGAAAGACATAATCAAATGAGGCATAGCCCTTGGTCGATGATTTAAGCTTATCAAAGAAATCATAGACAATTTCTAAGAGGGGCAATAAGTAGGTTATTTGGACTCTTGAATCCCCTAAATATTTCATGTCTTTAAAAATCCCGCGTTTGTTTTGGCAAAGTTCCATAATGTTGCCAACATAGTCTTTAGGGGTCATTAGCGTTGCCTCGACAAAAGGTTCTTCGATACGCTCAATGTCTTGTTGTGGTGGGAGTAAGCCTGGATTGTCGAGCTTAATCATTTGACCGTTATTTAAATACACGTGATAAATAACACTCGGTGCAGTTGCAATAAGATCGATTTTAAACTCCCGTTCAATGCGTTCTTGAATGATTTCCATGTGAAGCATTCCTAAAAATCCAGTGCGGAACCCGAACCCTAGCGCTTGCGATGTTTCAGGTTCAAAGATTAAACTGGCATCGTTAAGTTTCAAACGTTCTAAGGCTTCTCGTAAATCGTTGTAATCATTTGTATCGATGGGAAACAAGCCACAAAAAACCATCGGATTAAGCTGACGGTACCCTGGAAGTGGTGTCTCCGCTTGCGGTTTTGCTAAGGTGATAGTATCACCGACACGAACGTCTTCAACATTGCGTATTGCTGCGGTTAAATAGCCGACATCACCAGGGGCCAACCAATCACGCTTTTCTTGCTTGGGTGTGTTGACCCCTACTTCGACGACTTCAAAGGTCTTTTTGCTGTTCATCATCTTAATGGTGTCACCTTTTTTGACTGTTCCATCAACAATACGAATTGAGGGAATAATACCTCTATAGGGATCGTAATAAGAATCGAAAATTAACGCTTTTAAAGGGGCTTCTGGATTGCCTTTAGGCGCCGGAATTTTATGGATGATTTGATCGAGGATTTCTTTGATGCCGGTGCCTTCTTTTGCACTTGCTAAAACGGCTTCACTCGCATCAAGACCAATGACGTCCTCGATATCTTTACGAACTTTTTCAACTTCGGCATTCGGAAGATCAATTTTATTAATAACCGGTAAGATTTCTAAGTCATTGTCAAGGGCCAAATAGACATTCGCGAGCGTTTGAGCTTCGATACCTTGGGCAGCGTCAACGACTAAAAGCGCACCTTCACAGGCGGCTAAACTTCGTGAAACCTCATACGTGAAATCGACATGACCGGGTGTGTCTATAAGATGAAAGATATACGTTTCCCCATTATCATGGCGGTACTGTATTTCAACGGCATTCAGTTTGATGGTGATTCCTCGTTCGCGTTCTAAATCCATTGAATCGAGAAGTTGCTCTTTCATTTCACGCGCAGTAATCGATTGCGTATGTTCTAAAATCCGGTCAGCGAGTGTGCTTTTTCCATGATCGATGTGTGCGATGATAGAAAAATTCCGGATCATTTTTTGACGATTTTTTATGGCGTCTATTGGGCGTTCATCGTGCATCGTCATCTTCCTTTCAAATGCTGTAAACATTGTATACGAAATAGCTTCTTTTTGCAATCTTTATCCATAAAAAAAAGACGCCGAAGCGTCTTTTAAAAGATTGCGTTTTTATAAGCCATGTTCTGTACCGTTTCCGGCGATAATCATTTATCTGCGGTCTCCCGCCTCTTCTTTAGTTGAGTTCCCTTAGAAGAGTGCCCCTACCATATTTTGGGTTTCTAGCTTGTGGGGTTTACCCGTTCCACCTTAAACGTTTCCATTTAAGCTCGTCTCTGTGGCACTTTTAAAGATACTCTAACCTTTTAAGGTTATTTCTCAGCCGTCACCAAAGGTGCATAGCGTTATGGTTTCCGCTATCACAAACACTACATGCATCTCAGCATGTGCTAGCATGGACTTTCCTAACCTTTTCAGGCTCGATTATCCAAAACGCAATCTAGCAGTTTAAACCTATCAGTTTTTTGGCTTTT